>JBAXSK010000173.1:0-9360 GCA_037130765.1 Pseudanabaena sp. ELA607 | reverse complement strand
TTTTCTCCAGATCGTCCGTAATTGTCCACCCATCTTTTTCGAGTGAGTGGCGCAGTTTAAAGTGTAAGCTATCTCTTTTAGACATTTGAGTTATTAATATCATGAATCTAAATTAGTGCTGATCTATTGGCACAACTGGCGATCGCTTTCTCGCACGCTAGGATTATTTTTGAGATAGTTCCCTAGTACATCACAACTACGTTTTAGTAACTGATTTACATCAAGATTTAGTAAGATACCACTTCCTAAAAATGTGCGAGAATCAACTGGATTATCGCCAACGGCAACTAATAAATTATCTTTTGTGATTTGAATACTCGCAATTCTAGTTTTAGGAACCTGTAGAGATGCAAGTATTCTAGTACTTTTAGTACCATTATCAAATTTCCAGAACACGATTTTGCCATCCAGTCCTGATGAAATGATTGTTTCACCGTCAGAGCTAAAAGCTACGCTACGCACTTCAGCAGTATGTCCGCCAGTAAATGTGGCGATTAAAGTTTTGTTTTTGTAATCCCAAAGTTTAAGTTTTCTATCTGCACTGCTTGATACTAGCAGTGGAAGATTTGGATGAAATGCAATCGAATATATTTCACGATCGTGACCTAATAAAGTTCCAATTTCCTTATCATTACCATTAGCATCTTTTTCAGTTTTATTTAAGTCCCACAACTTAATTGTCCCATCAACGCCTGCGCTAGCAAGAGTTTGTCCATCAGGACTGAATCGTAAACTTGTCGTACCCAAAAATTTGCCTGGAAGACTTTTGAGTATCGGATCATTACTATTTTTCTGTAAATCAGTATTAGATACAATTATGGTACGAAGTAATTTTCCATCAATTGACCATATTTTAATTTCATTAGAAAGTCCTGCTGTAGCAATCTTATTCCCCTGTGGATGAAAAGCTAAACTAATGCTAGAAGGAGGAATGGAACCTATATCTAATACTTGAAGTTGTTTTCCATCAGATACTTGCCAAATTCTTACAGTATGATCACTTCCTCCTGATGCAAGTGTTTGACCATCAGGACTAAAGCTAACTGCTCTAATTGCTGTAAGTCTATCTTCAATTAATTCTCTAAGAGCGCGACGTTTCATATGATTGAGACCTCCATCTAACGCAGGATTACCAGAGTTGATTTCACTAAATTGGGTCTCATCAGGTTTAGCTTTACCATGTCCTTCTAATGTTCTTAATAAATTACCATTTCTATCCCATAGCTTAATGGTATTATCCGCACTTGCAGTTGCGATCATTTGCCCATCGCTGCTTGCACTAGAGTCTAAAATAGTAGCTTTATGTCCCTGTAGCTTTGCTTGAATTGGCAAGTTATTACGTTCTAAATTTAATAACCTAATTTCACGGCGATCTGAAATAGCAACCTTCCGACCATCAGGGCTAAAGCTGACACTCCTAGCTGACATTTCACCTCCTTGTAAATCAATTCGATTATTACTGTTGATATCGATGACTAAAACCTTTTGATCCCTAGATGGAATGGCAATTTGCTGACTATTAGGACTGAAACTAATAGTACTTGCTAACTTATCTTCGGGCAAAAGATTTTCTCCACTAATTGGATATGCAAAATAATCATTACAAGTCTGTAATTTGTTTCCATTAGCACTATCCCATATAATCAATTGTCCATTTTCACTACCAGAAGCAATTAATTTTCCGTTGGGGCTAAAGCGCACTATTTCGGCATTCTTATCTACGGTCAATGTTTTAATACGTTTTTTAGTAGATAGGTTCCATTGATGAATCAGCCCATTAGAATAAGCAGCAACTATAGATTCTCCATCTGGATGAAAATCCATCGACAGAACTTGTGTATCTGCATATTCTACTCCTTCTTTTAATACAGTTAGAGGTTTCTTCTGTTCAACTGATAATGTCTGTAAAAGCTTTCCGTCATAATTCCACACTTTAATCGTTCCATCTTGACTAGAGGATGCAATTGTGTCACTCTTCGGACTAAATACTACATCTGTGATACGAGCATCATGAGCTTTAATTACTCTCTTTTTCTCTCCATTACGGTTCCAAAGTATGATAGTTTTATGGTCACTTGATGCAATTAGTTGACTATCTCGGCTAATACTAATACGTCCTACAGCATATTCATGTCCACGCAAAGTTGCAATTTCTTTTCCATCAGTCTGCCACAGGCGAACAGTGGCATCTTGACTAGCGGACGCTATATACGAACCATCAGGACTAAACTTAACATCAAGTACTTCATTTTCATGACCGCGCAAACGGTTATATTCTGGCGTACCAAATAGTGTATTAACTAGAGTTATTTTGGTTTTTACTTGATTTTCTGAATCTACCTTATCCAAATTCTGAATCAGAAACTTACCTGCTTTTAAGCTTTCTACCATAGCTTCTAAATCTTTATTCGCTTCTAAAAATTTATTAGCAGATACGTTCATAGAGTTGATCTGAGCGTTAATTTCCTTACGATCTGTTTGGTCTTTTTGGTATATCCCATAGATACTTGCCCCCGCAAGGAATACTAATCCAACTAATCCTCCTACTATTAATTGTTGTTTCCTCTTTTTCTGCTTCTTGCTCAAATTGATTGAGCTTTCAATATAAGCATGGAGAGCCGACTCAATTTCTGATGATCTCTCAATAGAATATCTCTCTGCATCTGCCAGCAAAGGATCGTTCATACCCATTAAAGAGCCATCCTTGTGACTATTTCTGTCCCAAATAGAGAATCTTCTCGCAACCAATTTTCGGCAGTTTAAGAAGTCAATATCTGCATCGATCCAATTTTCTAGTCTTTGCCAACCCTGAATTAACCGATCATCAATTAATTGCAAAGTTGCTACTGCCGACTCTTGTTGGTTAACAGCCAAAAGCAATCTTGTATTGATTAGTTGCTCAACTATCTCAAGATCTTTTTCTTTCGCAATCTCTGAGTAGGCAACAACTCGCAAAGCATGATAGCTCTCTGCATTATCTTTGGGATCGACTAATTGCGTAAAAATCCTTTGTAACCTTGCTTCACCATACTGAGGCTCCAACCTTTGATAAACCTGTTCCGCATATTCACCCAAAATCTTCGCCAAACCAAGATCCTGATAAGTCGCGATCGCTAAATAAATTCGCTTCCGAGCCGCAGTCTCTAGCCAAATATGCCGAAACACCAACTCCAACAAAACCAAATGAATTGTTGATATAGGCTGTGATGAATTAGGCGCAATACCAATATCCTGCAAAACCAGTTCAACCAAGCCATTTTCCACATAAACACCAAACTGAGCCGCAGGAGCCATAATTCCATGCTCTAGCCCCGCCCAATCTGTTGCCGAAAACTCCAAACGAGGCTTCTCCAAATCGCCATAGGGACATTCAGGCAAACCCACTAAATCTAGCCATGTGAGAGCCTTAGACGATGGATTTCGGCATAAATAGGGCAACAAACTCACACAAGGAAAATCTTGCTCCAGTTCTTGCTCTAATTTCTTTTGCGTGTTGGACAAAGCAACATCGAGAGATTGATATTGCGTAAACTCATCAAGAAAATATTCCAGAAACTGCGCCGTTGCCTTAACTGGAAATAGATCCTGCATCACAATCGTATGCGGTAAATGTAGTTTCTGTCCCATGCCTAATTGATGCGCTAGTCCCAATCCATCACAACAATTGAGAATTACCAAACGCAAACCCTGCGCGATCGCCTGTCGAAAAGGTGCTTGCAAATCCCCGATCGCCACCTTCAATCCCGATGCAATTTCTATCTCTCCCGTTTGCCAATGATTGTCACTGCGCCCATGACCGATAAACAACAGAATATCCCAACCGCCAGCATCAGCCAAAATATGTCTCAATTCATCAAGAGTTTCAGGACTTTCCTTCACAAATTCAAGGCGATCGCGATAATCATTTTCTAGTTTTGTAAAAGCAATTGCATGATCGTCTTTTGCATCATGCCCCAACAAAATCAAAATCCTATTCTTATCTTTAGGAGCAGATTCCACCCTTTGAAACTCATTGGAACCAATACTCACTAAGGTATTTGGCAAATAATCAGCGATCACGCTCCACTTACGCCACGGCAACTTAAATAACTGTGGCTCGTTAGTCGTCAAGATGATCCGATTCTCGTCCGAGTCCCGCCCCTGTTCTTCAATTATTTTCGCAATTTCCGCAAAATCGTCATGCTTTAGCCAGTCGCAAAAATCATGAATTAGTTCTCTGGATTTTTTTAGGGTATTGAGTTTAATTTCCTGATCGTCAACAAGAGGCAAATGCGTTTTTTGTGTTTCGCTAATTTTAAAATGCTTAGAAGCCTCAGCAGGAGCATACTTGGAAGCCTCAGCAGCAGCTTGATAATCTTGTTTCCAAAAGTTAGCTGCCATTTTAAAAAGTGAATCAGCATTTGGCAATCTCCCGATTTTTCTGCCAATTATTTCCTTTTCAACTTTTCGACTATCGCCGCGATCGACAAATTCATTGATCTCCACAGTTGCCGAAAAGTGATCGTCATTTTTATTAATTGCCAAATAAAATAGTTTTTTCATGACCATTCATCCACAAAAAATAGTTTTAACTAAACCTGATCCACTAAGGCTCGATCCCTAACTCTCGCAAACGTTGCGCTAAATATTCACTATATTTTCAGTGGATTACTCGACTAGCTTTTTATCTAATTTAGCTTGCTCAGCATCAATTAATATCTGCCCATGATTGTTGCAAAATGTTAGCCGCAAACGATTAACACATTTGTACCTAACTCACCGCCACTTGCCCCTTCGATGCGGCAGATCTCTGAGGTATTTTATCGGCAAAATGTCAGCTATGACAACTCCGACTAAAATCTTCGACTAGAAAATATGCAATTGCTCCCCTTTTTAGGACTATTTTTCAGCACCAATAATCTAATCACTCCAACCCCACCATGCCACATCGCCCATCTAACTGATAAAATTAACGCGATGGCGCTGTGCATAGACTATGGCTTTAACACCCCCCAAATTTGCCCCCACACCTAACCATTACATCAAAATTTGTGGCATCACCCAAACCGCCCAAGCCCACGCCATTGCTCGCATGGGTGTCCACGCCTTGGGTTTCATCTGTGTCCTCAGTTCGCCGCGTTACGTCGATTCCGAACAAATTCGCCTCATTACCTACCAACTCCCTCCCCGCATTGACCGCATTGGCGTTTTTATGGATGCCAGCTTTAGCGAAATTTGCGCCACCGTCGAACAAAGCGGCTTAAATGGCATTCAACTGCACGGCACGGAATCCCCCCACCTCTGTCACCAACTGCGAGAACGTTTCCCTAGCATCAAATTAATTAAAGCCTTTCGCCTGCAAAATCCCGAAGGATTAACCCAAACCGCTTTTTATGAGAATTGGGTCGATGCCATTTTGCTCGATGCCTATGACCCACACCAAGGCGGCGGCACAGGCAAAACCATCGACTGGGCCATGCTCGAAGATTTTCGGCCCCGTTGTGATTGGTGGTTAGCCGGTGGACTTTCCCCTGACAATGTACAAAGGGCGATCGCCCAAACTCACCCCCAAGGCTTAGATATTTCTAGCGGTGTCGAAACCAGTCCAGGAAATAAAGATCTTAATAAAGTACAACGTCTGATCGATGCCGTGCGGGCCGCCGAAAGCTTGGTTAATCTATAGGGCATATCTGAATAAATCCAATTTTCTTGTAACCAGTCTGAGCAATTTGTCTAGATTCCGGGGCAATCCATAGCCAATATGCATAATTGGCACTACTATGTACAGTGTAGAATTGACCGCACCCCCTGACGGTTTATTTTCAGTTTATTTAGTCATTTGAGTTGCCCTAGTTACTTGGATCGCCATCTTGTTGTTCCACAACGATCCGCAATGATCCGCTTCAAGTTTTGGGGTCAAACAAAATTCGTCACAATAAACTCAAATCAATCAAGGGTCTTTTCATCACACCCAAAACAATCTCCTCCTGGCAGATCTGCCCACGGCAAAATCTACAGCCCCAATGGCAGAAGATTTTTCTGGAGACTACCCCGATTCTTCTTGAAACAGTATGAAGCAGCAGTTTGGCATTGACTCAAGAGCAGACAACATCATGTTGGGCAGTGTTGCAAAAATCAAAGTAATTGGTGTTGGCGGTGGCGGCGGTAATGCTGTAAACCGGATGATTATGAGCGAGGTTATTGGTGTTGAGTTTTGGTCATTTAACACCGATGCCCAAGCTTTGCTGCAATCCTCAGCCGAAAAACGGTTTCAACTAGGACAAAAGCTCACCCGTGGTCTTGGCGCTGGCGGGAATCCTTCCATTGGGCAAAAAGCAGCGGAAGAGTCCCGCGATGACATTGCCCATGCCGTTGAAGGGGCTGATTTAGTTTTTATTACAGCGGGTATGGGTGGCGGTACTGGTACAGGAGCCGCGCCGATTATTGCTGAAGTGGCCAAAGAAGCCGGAGCCTTAACCGTTGGTGTGGTGACGCGCCCATTTATGTTTGAAGGACGGCGGCGCAGTCAACAAGCCGAAGAAGGAATTGCTGCCCTGCAAAGTCGGGTGGATACTTTGATTGTGATCCCCAACGATAAACTGTTGGCGGTGGTGGCCGAAGGTACGCCCATGCAAGAAGCATTTCGGATTGCTGATGACGTGTTACGTCAAGGGGTGCAGGGCATTTCCGATATAATTATGATCCCTGGTTTGGTTAATGTGGACTTTGCCGATGTCAGAGCCGTGATGGCCGATGCTGGTTCGGCAATGATGGGCATTGGAGTTGGGTCTGGTAAGTCTAGGGCTAGGGAAGCCGCGATGACGGCAATTTCTTCACCGTTGCTGGAAACTTCCGTTGAAGGAGCTAGCGGCGTGGTGTTTAATATCACCGGCGGCGAAGATTTGACCCTCCATGAAGTTAATGCCGCAGCAGAAACTATTTATGATGTGGTTGATCCCAATGCCAATATTATTTTTGGGGCGGTGATTGATCCGAAAATGGAAGGAGAAGTCCGGATTACCGTGATCGCTACAGGGTTTTCTAACGTCAATGGGCAAATGACCCCTACAGGGCAGGCGCATCGTTTTGGTAGCAGTGGGGCTTCTAGTAATTCTAACCGTGGTGCATCGACTGCTCCACCATTGATCACCCCTAGCCCTGCATCAGCAACCAGTGCCAATCCTAGTCCTAGTATGTCGCCGCCGCCCCCCCCACCTTTACCAGAGATTAAGGTGAGTAAACCAGGTTTAGATATTCCTGACTTTTTACAGCGTCGTCGTCCCCCACGATAATTGATCTAGATATTGCTTGGGGATATTGATCTAGATTTTTTGTCAGATAATCCATCGCACCATGAACAAGAAAAATCTTTGGATTATCGATGATTCTGAAGTTGATCAGGCGATATATGCGCGATTTTTACGTCAAGAACATCGTTACTGCTATGCCATACGCCCGATTTTTTCCCAAGAGGAGTTACACCAAATCCTGCAAACTGGCGAAATGCCTGATGCTGTATTGCTAGATTTTGTCTTACCTGATGCGACGGGCTTGGAATTACTGGAGGAAATTATTGCCGCGATGCCAGCCCATCTGCAAGTACCTGTCATCATGTTGACGGGCCACGGCGATGAAATGATTGCCGTTGAAGCTATGAAGCGAGGGGCACAAGATTATTTAGTTAAAGGCAAGTTGACCGTAGATCGGTTTTGCCGTTCCATTGCCAGTGTGATCGAAAAAGCTGACTTGCATCACACCTTAGAGTATAGCCGTGAACTGCAACGACTTTTAGGCACGACAGCTTTGCGAGTGCGGCAGAGTCTAGCTTTAGAAGATATTTTAAAAACTACCGTCCATGAGGTACAGCAATTTTTTGTGGCGGATCGGGTGGTAGTTTATCAGTTAGGCACAGATGCTAAAGACTCAAATCAACTTACAAATAATGCTATTGCTGCCGAAGCCGTACTCTCACCTTGGTTAGCGGTCAAAGATATTGCGGTGCATGATGAATGCATTAATGCGGCAAGTATTTTGCAACGCCATCAAGAGCAGGGAGCGGTCAGGTGGATTGATGATTTAAATACCGTTGAGATTGATGAATGTTATCGCCAAATGCTGCAATCCTTTCAGGTGCGGGCTGTGTTGGTCGTGCCGATTTTGATTGACAGCACCATTGCGGCGGATCAGCGTCAGGTTTGGGGTTTGTTAATTGTCAATCAATGTGCAGAGCCAAGAACATGGCGCAAAATAGAATTAGATTTTCTGGAACAGTTATCAGTCCAGTTAGCGATTGGGATTCAACAAGCCCAGCTTTATGGCAATTTAGAAAATACCGTCGCCGAAAGAACCCTTTCCCTGCGGCAAGCTTTAGATGAACGGGAATTACTGCTCAAAGAAATTCACCATCGGGTCAAAAATAATTTGCAAGTGATTTCGAGTTTGTTGTCTTTGCAGTCTCGACAAACTGATGAGTCCCTAGTGCGGAATATGTTTACGGAGAGTCAAAATCGCGTTTCTGCCATTGCTTTGATTCACGAGCAACTGTATCAAACTGATAATCTTTCGGAAATCAATTTACAGGAATATATCAAAAATTTAGCGCAGAGTTTATTTACTTCTTTTGGTGAAAGATCCGCTAAGATTCGCCTGCAAATTGATGTGATGCCAATCATGGTCAATATTGAAACTGCCATGCCCTGCGGTTTAATTATTAATGAACTAATGTCTAATGCTTTAAAACACGCTTTCATTCATAGTGAGAGTGGGGTGATCACCTTACAACTAACCATTGATGACAATAAATTGATCACCTTAATTGTGGCTGATGACGGCATTGGCATTGGCAATAGTTTAAATGCGCACCATAATCAAGACACCGATGCCAATCAAGGGCTGCCACTGTCTACCGATTACCAAGCTGTAAATCAAAAGATTTTGCGCCAAGCCAACCCGAAACTAAGCCAATTGTACAAATCGCGTCGCTCCCTTGGCTTTAAGTTAATTGATAATTTGGTACGCCAACTCAAAGCAAGGGTAAATTGTACAACGGAAGGGGGGACTAAATTTGAGTTTCAGTTTATCGAACTTAATTATGAAAAAAGAATATAATGTCTATCGACTAAAAAGCTTAAAAAATTATTTTTTAGATATTGATTTAAGAAAATAAGTAAAAAAATTCACTATTTCTCTCTGTCTAAATCTAAATAAATCATTACAGATAAGTTTGATTTATTTTAGCCATGATTTTGCTTTATATAGGACGGTTTTAGTCTATGATTAAGATAAATATTATCCAATTAGTATTGTAAAGCACAGTAAATTAAATGTTTATCTGAATTTTCATCTGAATTTATCTGAATTTTCATCTGAATTTATCTGAAT
>JBAXSK010000172.1:0-9445 GCA_037130765.1 Pseudanabaena sp. ELA607 | reverse complement strand
GGGGTACGCCGCAGGCGGGGGGTGGTCAATTGCTTTTAATGTGCCAAAATAATTTCAAATGACTATAGTACTTCTCAAATAGTATCTCAATCTAAAGTAATTTCCATTACTTGCACCGCCAGTCGTTGTTGCCTATCGCCTTCTAAGCTTTCCGTTTTGCGAATTACAGTTAGAGATTGATCGAGATTGATTTGATCTTGGGGAGACAGAATGTGCCCATCTTGTTCAAGCAGGGCAAAGCCTCGATCTAAGGGAGCTAAAGGAGCCAAAGCTTTTAGCTGAACTGTCAGGTTTTGTAATTCTTGTTGTTTGTGCTGAAATAAATTTTGGACTTTACTGTGCAGACGTTCTGAGAATTCATCAACCTGCTGCATGGTTTGTCTTAACAGATCCGGCACGCGCTGCAAAGCATAACTATGTGCAAGGCGGTCAAGGCGATCATGATAATTCACAAGCCGCTCCGTAATTTTGTCAGTGAATTTTACCCCATAGCTATCTAACAATTCTTGCAAGCGTAGCCGATCCCATTGACTAACCAGTTCCGCCGCCCCCGTCGGAGTTGCCGCCCGCTGATCCGCCACAAAATCCGCTAAGGTAAAATCGGTTTCATGTCCCACCGCAGAAATCACCGGCACTTGGGACTCAAAAATTGCCATCACCACCGGCAAGGTATTAAATGCCCACAGATCTTCCATCGAGCCGCCACCCCGCCCCACAATTAACACATCTAAGCCTAAGTCCGGATCATTCAAAGCCTCAATTGCCACCGCAATTTCTAGGCTAGCTTCTTCTCCTTGCACCCGCGCCGGAGCAATAAAAACCTCTTGATAGGGGGCCCGCCGCGCTAAAGTACTCAAAATATCTTGTAAAGCCGCCCCAGAAGCTGATGTCACCACACCAATGCGCTGCGGTAATGGGGGCAAATCACGTTTACGGGCAGAGTCAAAAAAACCTTGGTTTTGGAGGTCTTGGCGTAATGCCTCAAATGCCAGAAATAAATCCCCTTTTCCCGCAGGAGTCAGGCTATCGCAATCTATTTGATACTTACCCCTCGGCCCATAGACCGTGAGCCTGCCTCTAACTAATACTTGCATCCCATTAGTGGGCCGGAAATTCAGACGACGACTGGCCCACAGCACACAATCCATCTGGGCTTGGGCATCTTTGAGGGTAAAGTAACGATGCCCTGAACTGGCCACACTCCAGCCGGAAATTTCACCCATGATTTGCACTGTTCCCACATGGCGATCTAACAGTTGGGCTATGTGCTTGGTGAGTTCGCCAACTTGCCAGATATTTTTAGACATAAGGCTTTATCCTAAAAATTGTCCTCCCAAGTTTAAGCCAACCTCTTGCCTAGGGAAACTGCTCTTAATACCAATCACAATGCCTGTGCATTTAAAAAGTAGGATTTAAAAATTTAAAAAGTAACAGATTTTTATATTTTTAAGACTACTGAAATAATCATTCCAACTAACCAGTAGTCAATTAATTAACGAAACTGCTCCGTAAAATCACGGTAACGCATATTCTTGGTAATGGCTTCTACATTGGCATGGGGACGGGGAATCACTGTAGCAGATAGAAATAATGCCTTATCTTTTTCGCTCATTTTTTCGACTTTCTTGGCTGCTTCTACCCCCGCTTCCACCGCACGGGTGACATCGCCCACATTGCCACGCACGATCACGGTTAATCGCGCCCCGCTAACCTTTTCATAACCGACTAAAGTGACCCTAGCCGCTTTTACCATTACATCCGCTACCGAAAGGGCTGGGGGATGCCCCAACACTTCAACCATACCCAATGCCATAGACATGACTGTGTACTCCCGCTTATTTTCCATCATGGGTCAATGACAATAATCATAAACCGCTGGTGCAGCAATTGACTCAAATCAATGGTTAATATCGGTAATCAGGTTTGGTGATGTTGCCTATAGGTTTAGATTATAGATTTAACTCGTGCTGGAAACGACGCATGATATAAGCCACGGCAAAGCTACCATGTTCATGATTTTCTAGCTGATCCGCAAGATCAATAATATTTTGGGCTAGATCAGCACCCATTTTTTCCCTCAAGGCTTGGCGTAAAGTTGCGGCTTGAGTGGCTTCTCTGGCGTGTAATTGCCATTGACTAGAAAACAAGTGGGGTACTTTTGCCCCTAAACCCAATTTAGTTAAAGCTTCCCATTCCCCCTGATCCAACCAGATGCCATTGCAGTTGGGACAACGTTCTAAAAAAAACGCTGGCTGACTATCGACCCGTGACCGCTTCAAATAGCTACTACATTCAGGACATAAACCGGCATTGCCATCTTGCAGGGCGGGCACACCACTCACCACTTGCCCCACCACATTGCTAATCAAGGGCGGTTCCTGAAACTGGGGCTGCTGACTTTGCCACTCTTCATAATGTAAAGCTGAGATCCAATAACCGGCGCAAGTAGAGCAATGGCTCGCCTCCAACCCAGAGGAAAGACGGCTAGCGGTTAGATGAGAGCTTTTATCTTTGGGGCACTTCATGGTGAATTAACCGGAGCAAATAAGCAGACATAGATAGGCAATAATTATTGAGCTTAAAGCAAAGGAGCACGATTTTGCTCAAGCCCATGGCTAAGGTGACACTTTTTACTACACCAGTATCATTAACCTGAAATTTACTGCTTACTATTTAACAACAAAGATCTAGTTTTTTGAGGTGCAGTGTCCCTTGGCGACACACCTGCCAGTTTTGGTTCCGCCATGCCACCACAGTTGACGGCTGGCCGCTACCAGTAGCAGCATAAATATCTATGCCATCCCCCCAAGTCAACACAGCAGGAAACTCTGTGGCAATACTGATCATTTCCCTGAGCGGTGGTAGTCCACTATGGTTGACGCTGGTAGTCAAAAGCGGGCCCGTTTGTTGCAAGATGCATTGGGCTATGGGATGGTCGGGAATGCGTACCCCTAAGGTATCAATACCATGATTTAGGGAGCGTCCCAGTTCATTGGCAGGCAAAACAAGGGTAATCGCCCCTGGGAAATTGATCTGGGCAGTTGCGACCCAATGGGCAAAATGGGGATTTTGGCGATCAATATAAGCCCACAAATGGTCTAATGTTGCGGCCATTAAAATCAAAGGTTTATCTGCCGCCCGTTGTTTAATGGCATAGATGGCATTGCCCTGATCAGGACGCACCGCCAAAGCTGGCACGGTATCCGTCGGAAAACTTACTAAACGTCCCGCCCTTGCCCCAGCCACTAAGGCAGTCATTGACACCAAACCCATTAACCCAATACCTCAATATTTATTAGCTACCAATCACTGATTACTGACGACTGTTATCACTTAACTATTAGCTGGCTGAACTTCCGTCAAAACCCTCTGTAAGCGCAGATCAATTACTTTATCCGCAGGCTGGCTCACTGTGGCCACAATGTCAGGGCCAAAAAATCTCGTTAGTCTTTCCTCTTTGCCTTGCCATACTTCTAAGCTAATTAGTGGCGACTCAAAACGCAAACTCACCGCATATTTGCCATCAATTAATTCTTCCGTAAATGCCACCAAAACGGGACGCTCTTCATCCGTGGGGCTAAGACCCAATTTACCTAAAACTTCATCTAGATGAGCTTTGATGCCATAACGATATTTAGTCACATCTTGGCGTAACTGCGTTTGAATTTTAGTACCTTGGGCTTCCCGGGCTTCTAAAATACCCGCCGTTGGTGGGACTAAAGGTGCTACAGGCTTAATCTCTGAGGATTTAAACGCAAAACCACCCAAAATCAATGGTAAACCATAGAAAAAGCCAATCAAATTTAAGGTGGCATTACCCTTAGCATAGGCGATCGCACCAATCACACCCAGAATGAGTCCAACCACCAAGCCCACCGAAGCTAACGAAATGCGACCTAACATAAAATTCTCGATACTGTAGATGTCAAAAAATGTAACAAATCACCATCAATTTACCCTGAAATGCCTAAAGCAAAGTGATCGCAATCGCCGAATTCATTAGGTATACCCAGTGAGTTAATGTCATAAGATCCCATCTCTGACTTGATTTGCGCCAATGCGTCCAGCGCAATCTATGGGCATAAATCCATCTATAGCAGTAACTTTTGCTTAAACAAATCATGATCAAAATCAGTAACCTTGGGCAAACATCACCTCAGCTAAGTGGCAAAATTTATGCCCAGACATCCCATCACTCTGAAAATTTGGGCATCATAGGAAGAAATTAATTAAAATCGTGCCAAAAATCTGCCAAAAAGTTGTTGCTTTTAGGGACATCTATCCCCAACTTATGATTGAGACAAGTTACAATCGTGATTGATGAGCCATCTTAAACCATCAGTCATTTATATTATTGATCTTCAATGCTGTTAATTTGTCAGATAACTAGACCAATCAACAGCAAATCAAGGTGACCAATCAAGGTAGCGCAACAATTTAGCAAAGCCTGCTAGTCTATGTGCTGTCTATACGCTAATGTCTGGCGTAAAGTTTATCAGTCCCTGAAGCTACAGTCACTATTAGCCAATAGCTACACGGGTGATCTTTGGCTAAACCCATCCCCACTAAAATAACCGCTATGAATTTGTTAGCAGTTATTATTACTTATGGTTAATTTGACAAAAACTTCGCAGCCGAAATTTTTGTTAATCCCCTAAGTAACCATCTATTCAAAACATCAACATTCAAGTCAGTACGGATATTGAGGAATTTGGCATGAGCAAAGCCATCGACCTGCCCATTGAGATCATCAAGTTACCGGGAGATCAAATTGATGAGCGCATGGACATAGAAGATATTGAGATCGAGGAAGAACTTGACGAGTTAGATGATTACGAAGAAGCTTTCGAGGAAGACGAAGCGGAAGAAGTAGTTGGTGTTGCTGGTGATGGTGACAAAGCAGCTAAAGGACGAGCCACCAAAAAACGAGTCAGCCAAGCCAAAAAGAAACATTTTACAGAAGACTCGATCCGGTTGTACTTGCAGGAAATCGGTCGCATTCGCCTCTTACGCGCCGATGAAGAAATTGAACTGGCCCGTAAAATCGCTGATCTGTTAGTTTTAGAGCAAAAACGCGAAGAAATCGCCATCGAACGGGACTGTGATCCCGAAACCATCCGCGATGCCGAATGGGCCGTCAAGATGGAAATGCCCCTGAGTGCTTTTCGGCAGCGCTTGCACTCCGGTCGCCGCGCCAAGGACAAAATGGTGCAGTCTAACCTGCGACTGGTGGTGTCCATTGCCAAAAAATATATGAATCGGGGCTTATCATTCCAAGATTTAATCCAAGAGGGGAGTTTAGGTCTAATTCGCGCCGCCGAAAAGTTTGATCATGAAAAGGGGTACAAGTTTTCTACCTACGCCACTTGGTGGATTCGCCAAGCCATCACCCGAGCCATCGCCGATCAGTCCCGCACCATCCGCTTACCCGTCCACCTTTACGAAACCATCTCACGGATCAAAAAAACCACTAAACTGCTCTCCCAAGAAATGGGACGCAAACCCACCGAAGAAGAAATCGCCACTCGCATGGAAATGACCATCGAGAAACTGCGATTTATTGCCAAATCCGCCCAGCTACCGATTTCCCTCGAAACCCCCATTGGTAAAGAAGAAGATTCACGCCTAGGCGACTTCATTGAGTCCGATGGCGAAACCCCTGATGATCAAGTCGCTAAAGCCCTACTGCGCGAAGATCTCGAAAGCGTCCTTGGTACTCTAAGCCCCAGAGAGCGCGATGTCTTACGCCTCAGATATGGACTTGATGATGGTCGCATGAAAACCCTCGAGGAAATCGGGCAAATTTTTAACGTCACCCGAGAACGCATCCGCCAAATCGAAGCCAAAGCCCTGCGTAAACTACGACATCCCAATCGTAATAGTGTACTTAAGGAATATATTCGCTAACATTTTAGGAATTCCTTTGGTAATTATTTCAGGAAATACGCTCCAGCCAAATACTGCCAACAACTGCCAGTATTTGCTGCCCTAGAATCAGAAGTGCGGCAAAATATTCAGCCTGTATAGCCGCATCATGTTATAATGGGGAGCCTGTAAAAAATTTGCAAAGAAAATCTGCAAAAAAAATTTACAAAAAATCGTTTCAGTTTTTATCCACTAAGTAATCAGTTTATCGAGTGTAAATAAGTTATGACCAAGCGCACTCTTGGCGGTACAGTCCGCAAAAAAAGACGCACCTCTGGTTTTCGGGCCAGAATGGCATCCCCTACCGGTCGTCGCGTCATTAGAACACGTCGTCGTCGCGGTCGTGCTAAGTTAACCACCGTTTAATTGTTTTAATCGTTAAAACCTGTGTTATCTGCCCCCTACCGCTTGCGAAAGCGTCAAGACTTTGCTCAAGTCTACGCTAAAGGCACTCGCTACAGAGGGCAGTATTTTATGGTGCGGGTCTATCGTTATCCGCAATCCTTTAAGAGCAATACACAGTCACATCATACCCAGCCAAAAGTACCGTTAAAAGCACCGCTCACAAACCAATCTAGGGTAGTTAACACCCCCCAAATTGGTATTGTCGTCAGTAAAAAAGTCGCTAAATTGGCGGTAAGCCGTAATCGAATTAAACGGCAAGTTCGCGCTATTTTTCGTCAAGTTCTGTCACAATTAGGTGAAGGTTGGCAAATCATTGTGACGGTTTCTACCATTCAGGAGAGTCCAAACTATGGGCAACTCTGTAATGATTTGATAAACCTTCTCAAAAAAGCGGGAATATTGCATGGCGATTAACGAAGAAGTTTATTACGAGGGTGGTCCGCACATTGGCGATCTGATCATCAACTTGATCATGGGCTTATTTGTGATTACAATCCCTCTAGCTATTGGGGCAGTGGCGCGAGCTTTCTGGCTGCGTTATCGCATTACCAATCGTCGCATTACGGTTACAGGTGGTTGGCTAGGGCGAAACCGCACTGACATTGTTTATGCGGAAATTGCCAAAATTGTGACCGTGCCCCGTGGTTTAGGCTCATGGGGTGACATGGTTTTGACTCTCAAAGATGGTTCCCGCTTAGAACTACGTGCCTTACCTAAATTCCGTGAAGCTTACGATTTTGTGGAGCAAAAACTTAGCCTCAAAGCAAGAGAAGCCAGTGGTGCTGCTGGTGCTAAGGCTTAGTTTTTAAGTTTTGAGACAATTTTAGTAAGTTTTGCTTAAATCCTGTTGATTTCAGTAAAAGTCAGGGCAAGCGCAAGTTTAAACTGATCATTAATATTGAGCCACAGAATTTACAATTGCCAGTACGACAAGGAAACAGTCGTCAACACACAACCACTAAGGAGCTATTCAGAAGACCATGGACTTTGGTGTAGGTTTTCTTTCCAATAACATCATGCTGCCATTCCTAGATTTTTTCTATGGACTGGTTCCCAACTACGGCTGGGCGATTATTGCGCTGACGTTACTGGTGCGTTTCGCGCTGTTTCCTGTCAGTGCTAATCAGTTGCGCAATATGCGCCGCATGAAAATTGCTAATCCGGTGATGCAACAGCGCATGAAGGAGGTGCAAGAAAAGCATAAGGGTGATCCGGTGAAGCTTCAAGAGGAGATGCAGCGGGTCCAGTCAGAGAATTTTAAAGAATTTGGTAACCCGCTATCAGGCTGTTTGCCAGCTTTGTTGCAATTACCGATTTTGTTTGCTTTGTTTGCGACATTGCGGGGCTCGCCCTTTGCCGACATTAAGTATGATCTGAATTTTCATTTTGTACCGGCAGATCAGGGTGTGCAACATCAGATATTTAACTCGGCGGCGCAAAACGTTTATTTTGCGGATCGGGTGCATTATCCGGTGCTGGCTTCAGTGTCTGAGGGTACGACCCTAGCTGTGGGTGAAACCGCTAAGATTAATTTCCAAACCGCTAATGGCGAGTCTTTTGATGCGTTGCGTTCTACCTATCCTGATGCTGAGCTTAATCCTAACTGGATTGTAACTAAGGGCAAGGAGTTAATCGAAATCGCCGAGGATGGCACATTACGTGCCACGCAACCTGGTGATGTGACAATTCAGGCATTTATTCCTGGATTAGCTGCTAGCAAGGGTTTCTTGTTCATTCAAGCTTTGGGTAAGAGCGGTGCTACTAATGCGGATGGCAGCATTAATTGGGATGTGGTGGCCATGGTTTTAGGCTTTGGCTTGAGCTTGTACATCAATCAAAACATTTCGGGAAATAGTCCTAGCCCAGCGGGTAAGGATGAAAATGGTCAGCAGGATACGGTGAACAAACTAACGCCGATCATTTTCTCTGGGATGTTTTTGTTTTTCCCGTTGCCGTCTGGTGTGATGCTGTATATGTTGATTGCCAATGTTTTCCAAACGGCTCAGGCATTTTTAGTAGCTAAGGAACCTTTGCCAGAGAACTTGCAAAAGTTAGTTCAATCACCGGCAGTGGCTAAGGCTAGTGGTACGGCTAAAGCGACTAGTTCGCCAACTAAACCCGCTGCTTCTGGCAAAATGACCACAATTAACGTTAAAGCCCAAGATACGACTAAAGATCCCTTACCTTTTGAGCCGAATTCTAAGAAGAAGAAGAAGGGCGGTGATAATAGCTAATCACGCAACCTAATTATTTGGTTAGTTGGTGACATTGTTGACTAATTAACTAATTAAGTTGATGTAATGAAAATTTAATTGATTTAGCTTTAATTGGGCAGTAATCGTTGAAATTTTTGATGATTGCTGCCCAAATTTTTGGTCGATATTAGTTTGATTTGGGCAAGATGACCATCTGAATAGTTGTTGTAAGTTGTAATATTTACCTTGCACCAATTAATTGATCGGCTCTTCTTGGGGCAATCTAATTTGATGTGGAGCTAAAAGTTTCTTTTTACTAAAGTTTTATTTACTAATTGATTTACTAAAATTTATTTACTAAAAGTGGCTGATATAGCAGTTGGGAGTTTGGTTATGGTTAAAAGTGAAGTAGCTGAAGCGTTATGGTTGGAAACTTTGCTGTCCCACATGGGTTTTATAGTGACGGTATCTGTAACGCAGAATCCGGCATCGTTGCCCACTGTTTATATGCTTTTGGAAATAAATACTGATGCTTTGCGTCCGACCCAAATTCAGCAATTACTGGGGACTGATGGTCAAAATCTGGATGCTTTGCAAGTTTTGACTAATGCAGCGATGAATAGTCACCTGCCGGTGGGGGTAGAGCATCGCCAGTATGTGGTTGATCTCAATGGTTATCGGGCGAATCGGGAACGAGAGTTAAAACAGTTAGCCATTGAAGCGGCGGAATATGTGCGGGTGAATCGCCGCGATTATGTAATTCAGCATTTATCGTCATCAGACCGCCGCCAAGTTCATGCTTATTTAGACTCTGTGGCGGATGTGGAAACCTTTAGTCAAGGACGGGAACCGCATCGCCATTTGATTGTGAGATTGGTGGGTAGTCAACCTCAAGTTTAGTTAGATCTATTACCACCTAG
>JBAXSK010000171.1:0-9545 GCA_037130765.1 Pseudanabaena sp. ELA607 | reverse complement strand
CGTAACCACAGCGAACTAATTACCACACTAATGGAACTCATGGCCATTGCCAGCGCTGCCAGAGCCGGATTAAGGGTAATGCCAAAATTAGGATACAAAATCCCCGCCGCAATGGGAATCGCTAAGGTATTGTAAATAAACGCCCAGAAAATATTTTGACGGATTTTTTGGAATGTAGCCCGACTTAAGGCTATGGCAGTGACCACCGCTCCTAAGTTTTGTCCTAAAAGCACCACATCTGCGGTTTCCATCGCCACGGCTGTACCCGACCCTAAAGCAATTCCCACGTTGGCTTGGGCTAGAGCCGGTGCGTCATTGATGCCATCACCCACCATGGCGACCACTTGCCCCGCACGTTGCAGATATTCAATAATTGCCGCTTTACCGGCGGGAGTAACCTCAGCGGCAATTTGTTCTGAGGCAATGCCCACCGCTGCGCCTAGATATTCCGCTGTACCAAGGCGATCGCCAGTCATCAACCGCACCGTCAAACCCATAGCCTGCAAATCCGCCACCATTTGCGGTGCTTCAGGTTTGAGGGTATCTTGCAAAGCCAACAAGCCGACAAATTCTATTAAATCATCTAGATTATCACTTGCGTTCAATTCAGTTTCGCTAACTTCGCTAACGGATAGCGATTGATTATTCCTGACTAAGCCATTAACTGCATCCTTAACTAAGGGAACTTCTTGACTAGCTGCTAAAATCTGTCGCGCCACAAAAATCGGTGTTTTGCCCTCGGTAGCGAGACGATCCGCCAAAATCTGTGCCTGTAAAGGAATATTCGCACCGGAAGCACTCAAATAAGGTTCCAACCACACGGCATTACCCACCCAAACCCTTTGCCAAATTTGCGAAGCGGTTTGAACTTCCGCAATGACACCACCGCCCGCAATTACTGCTGCTTGACGAATGGGTAATAAAGGTACTGGTTCCGGTGCAGTCTGGGCACAAGCCTGAATCAAAGATTTCCCTAATATATGATTAGCGCCTACTTCCGCACTAGCAGCTAATTGCAATAAATATCGCTCCAGCAGATTTTTTCCCTGACCATTAGTAATAACTAGTTCCTTACCAATCAATTCAGTTTGCTCTTCTGCATCTAGGTAAACCACGCAATCAGTCAAAGCTAAGTTTCCCGTGGTCAGCGTGCCCGTTTTATCAAAAATCACTGTGGTGAGATGATCGACTTTTTCCAGACTCGCTGCCCCTTTGAGCAAAATACCTCGGGTTGCGCCAATCCCCGTCCCCACCATCAATGCTGTGGGTGTCGCCAAACCCAAGGCACAGGGGCAAGCCACCACTAATACCGCCATCGTCAGCCGTAAGGCAAATAAAACTGACTCATGGAAAATGCCATACCACACCACGAAAGTCAGAGCCGCAATGGTCATCACCCCATAAACAAAATAACCCGACACCCGATCCGCTAGCTCTTGAATCGGTGCTTTACTAGCTTGAGCCGACTCCACTAAATGTAAAATCTGCGCCAAAGTGGTTTCATGGGCCGGATGGGTCACCCGCATCGTAATCATACCCGATAAATTTAAAGTGCCCCCCGTCACCACCGATTCCGGCTGTTTTACCACAGGCAAAGACTCCCCCGTCAACAAAGCTTCATCGACGCTACTTTGTCCGGCAATAATCACCCCATCAACGGGGATTTTCTCCCCGGGCAACACCCGCACCTGATCCCCCACCACCAAGGTATCTACCGGTACAGCCACATCAAGATCCGCCACTAAAAGCCGCGCTGTGGCCGGTTGCAATGCCATTAACTCACGCAAGGCAGCGGCTGATTCTCCCTTAGCCCCTTCTAGCAAACCCTGCCCCAACAGCACAAACCCTAACAGCATCACTGGCTCTTCAAAGAAACAATGCCACCCCAAACTGGGATAAACCAAAGCCACCAAACTGGCCCCATAGGAAGATAAAGTACCCAGAGCCACCAAGGAATTCATATTAGCCCCACCGGAGATGATGGCCCGCAAGCCCTGCCACCACAAACGATGCCCCGCCCCCACCAGTGCCACCGTTGCCGCCAACCAATGGACATAAATATTGCCGAGAATATTACCTACAATCTCGCCCCAATGCCCCACAATATTTTGATCAGCCGTTAAACCCGCAAAACTATGGCGCAAATTAGCCATGAAATATTGCCAACCATCCCCCAGCAACGGATGCCCCACAATCATCCCCTGATGGTGCAGATGCATCGTCAAATCATGGTGTAACATTCCCTGGGATGTCATGGGAAACAAATGCCCAATGCCCGCTAATAGCAGTAAACTAATGGGTAGGAATAAATAATGCCATTTACCACGACTTGGGGCTGGCTGTTGGTAAGCCGCAGATTGACTATGCTGCTGATTGCCCATAGTGCGATCTGATGGGTCATATACCTCCGCCTGAAAACCAGCTTTTTGTACCGCCGAGACTAAGACCGCGTTTTTTTGCGCGATCTCTGCCCCAATGCTAGAATTTTCATCTATCTGGAGATGATCCGCCGAGACATAAACCACCCGCGCCTTTTCGGTCAGTAAATTAACACTCACCCCCTGCACCCCTGCACAACCCATCAGCTTACGCTCCACGACTCGAGTACAAGCCGCACAGCGCATCCCCTTAATCGTTAGGGTAACTACTCTTGGTTTACCATGACGGGACTCTGATGCGGTTGTGATTAAAGTGCCTGAAGCAGATAAGTGCTGAGTGGATGCCATTGTTTCTCTTAGTAAGGCTGACCTTGGTAAAACTTATTTTGATAAAACTCTTGATGAAGTTCTTGATAAAGCTATCGTCATTTATGGTGCAGATATGGGTGAGGCAGATTGCAGGATCAGTAATTTGGTGATCGGCACTCTGAGATTAATTGCTGATTGGCAGCGTAAATCTTTATTGGTAAGCATTATTGGCAAACATTAGTCAATGTTTATTGGTGCGTGTTTATTGAGCAATATTTGTCAGTAAATGCTGGCAATATTCTGGATTCAGCATTACTAGCGCACTGGAAATATTAATTACTAATAATCATTTTCATAATTATTAAACTAATTGTAACTAGCAAAATATGCACCAGATCCTGAGTAAAGTTTCTGCCAAATTTCTGACAAACCCCTGCCTCAAACTTCAAGCTGCAATCAGGATATTAGTCAATAAATAGTCCAATATTGATCAAAATATTTAAAACATATTCAAAATATTTAAGTCAAAAAGTGACGTTAAAAACAATACTAAGCGTCATAACTCAGAAAATTATAGTCAGGACTTGAAATCTGACAATCATATCGTAGATGTTCCTTAACATGGCTAAAATGAGATGATCAAAGCCCTAAACCAAGCTAGTACTAAAAGCTGATAGTCATAAATTGGCTGATAGAGTTAGCATAAGTGGAGTCTGCGACATAATATTCATAATATTTTAGTCATCTATTTAGTCGTTGTCGCGCTTTCATCATAACGGCTATCTTAAGGCAATGACTCAACATCGACTTCAATCGAGTTAGCCCATGTCAATTTCCGACAGCGAGTTCTCAATTCATTTCTGGGGTGTACGCGGAAGTATTGCCACGCCGGGACCTAGCACTGTGCGCTATGGTGGTAACACCCCCTGCGTGGAAATGCGATGTCATGGCAAGCGGCTGATCTTCGACGGTGGCACTGGTTTGCGGGTTTTGGGACAACATTTGCTCAAGCAGTTACCTGTGGAAGCTCATATGTTTTTCACCCATAGCCATTGGGATCATATCCAAGGTTTTCCTTTTTTCACTCCGGCGTTTATTCGGGGCAATTTGTTTAATATTTACGGCAAAATTGCGCCCAATGGTCAAACTATGCAAGACCGCCTCGAAGAACAAATGCTGCATCCTAATTTCCCAGTACCTTTACGGGTGATGGCTTCTAATCTGCGTTTCTTTGATGTGGAAGTGCCTTCGGTGGTGGATATTGGCGCTGGGGTGACGGTGGAAACTGCCTTACTCAATCATCCAGGGGAAGCAACGGGCTATCGGGTGGCTTGGGGCAATCATGCGGCAGTTTATGCCACGGATACGGAACATTTTTTAGATCGCTTAGATGAAAATTTAGTGCATTTAGCTCGCAATGCCGATGTTTTAATTATTGATGCCACCTATACCGACGAGGAATATTGGTCGAAAACCTCGTCAAAAATTGGTTGGGGGCATTCCACTTGGCAGGAAGCGGTTAAGGTGGCAGAGGCGGCTAATGTGAAAAATTTAGTCATATTCCACCATGACCCGCTGCATAATGATGATTTTCTCGACGAGGTGGGACGAGCAGCTAAGGCTAGATTTAGTGGGGCGGTCATGGCGCGAGAAGGCATGACCATTGCTTTGCCTGTAACGGCTGAATCTATGCCTACCACCACGGCTCAAAGGGTTTAAGGAAATTGAGGGGTATCTCCTAGACTTATAGTCATTTAAAATTATTTTGGCACATTAAAATAACTTGACCACCCCCCGCCTGAGGGGGTGGTGCTATTTATTGCGTTAAAGCCGTGCCATTCTTAATTTGATTAACTTAACTGCCATACATTTCCTGAATTAATGTGGCAAATCGGTCAAAAACTACATTGCGCTTAATTTTGTAGGTTTGGGTCAGCAAGCCATTTTCGATGGTGAAAGGTTCGCTGACAAACCTGATCGGGCCAATGCGGTCATTGATGCTATAGCCCGGACGATTTTGCACATATTTTTGTAACTCATTGCGATATACCTGACACATTTTCTCGCTGTTGAGAATGGTCATGGCTTCAGGGACATTACTCGCATCAGGAATCAATCCAGCAGCGGCTAAAGCACTAAACTGGGGCACAATTAAAGCGCCGATTTGTTTTTGGTCTTGCCCCACCAGCACAATCTGATCCACATAGGGACAATACAAACACACATCCTCAATGGGTTGGGGTTCAATGTTTTCCCCATTGGTTAAAACGATGGTGTCTTTGGCACGACCAGTGATAATCAAATCTTGCCAACGGGTGACCCAGCCTAAATCGCCCGTATCAAACCATCCTGCGGGGTCAATGGCTTTAGTGGTGCTGGTGGGATTTTTGTAATAACCCTTCATGATTTGCGGCCCCCGTAACAAAATTAAGCCCCGCTTGCCTAAGGGTAAATCTTGTCTGGTTTCGGGATCGACAATACGGGTTTCGGTGTACTTTAGGGGCTGGCCGTCGGCATTGCGGAGATTACGTTCAGGACGGCGCACATGGGTCACAGGAGAAGTTTCGGTTAAACCATAGCCGCCTAAAATTTCGATGCCGATAATTTCATAAAAATCTTCGAGATATTCGGCAATGGAGCCACCGCCAGTGATGGCAAACCTCAACTTACCGCCCGTAGCTTCGCGAATTTTGCTATAAACTAGGCGATCGCCCAATTGATGCAAAGGCCACAGAGCGGTTTGGCGCACCAATGCCCCTGCTTGTTCAAAAATTGCTGGCTCTAGTTGATTGAGGTCTAAACCATTGACAGTGCGCTTCGCTTTAATAAAATGCTGGCTAATGCTTAAGAAAAATTTGACTAGCCGCTGTTTTTGCGCTGGTTGATCCCGCAGTTGCTTTTGAATGCCTTCATAAATCGATTCCCACAGACGGGGCACGGCGACCATATATTGGGGTTGATGGTCGCGCAGATCTTTTTTGATGGTGCGAATACTGCTGTAAATCTGCGTCACCCCTTGGGAAAACACATAATACTCAAAGGTGCGCTCGAAGGAATGCCAAGTGGGTAAAATACTCACCACCCGATCTCCCACTTGGGGCACAAATACGGCTGTGGCATTTTGGACTTGATGCAGAAAATTGCCGTGGGTCAGCATTACGCCCTTCGGATTGCCGCTAGTGCCGGAAGTGTAAATCAGCGTCGCGAGGGTATCTAAATTAATTGCAGGGTTGCCGAGATCTTGGCTAGGGCCTTGGGCTAAAACTTGGCTGAAATTCCATGCTCCATCGGGTGGGGTTTCATCGGAGAGCAAAATAATTACTTTGATGGGCAGGTGCGTAATTTCTGGCTGTAATTTCTGGAGGGTGGCCAGATTTTCCACCACTAGGGCGCTACTGTCGCTGTTTTCTAGGATAAACAATAATTCTTGGCGTTCAGCTTGGGAACTGCGCGTGGCGTTGGCGGCTCCGATGGCTAAAATCCCTTGATCTGCTATCAACCAGCGGGGTGAATTATCGGCAATTAAAGCTACCTTGTCTCCGGCATTAATCCCCAAAGACCGTAAACCTGCTCCGAAAGATTTGATTTGTTGCCCCACATCACGATAGGTTAATTTGATGGACGGTTTGGCATGGGGGTCATGTAAAGCGATGGCATCGGGATAAGTAGCGATTACTTTTTCCCATACTTGCCAGAGACTTTGAGCATCACGGTGATCAATAAGAGTCATGGGTAACGGTTAACCTGTTAATAATCGTGAATAATTTAGATAATTAATGTCGGTAGTAATGGTGGGTAATGGGAAGGAAGCTACCACCAAGCTAGGGAAAGGCATTAGTTAAAAAAATATCGACAAAAATATGAATAAATCATCAAACATCGACATCTTAAATTACAGAATAATTCTATATGTCCTAATGTAATTAAATCTGAATGTTTGGGTAATATAATGCGCTAGCACAAATTAAATCTTGGCAAGACTAGCTTGGCAAACCTAGGTTTATAACTTTGTGTCTAAGACTTAACTTGGCTTTACTCCATTACTTTACCCATAGACAAAGATTTGCTAAGCCATAGTAAATTGATTATGGTTAATACATTTGGCTGAGCCAATCATGGGCTAAATTCTAGATAGGTTCTCACGGTCATTACCGAGTCATTACTGCTCATCCTTCGGCAAGGAGTTAATTATGTCTGTTCAATTTTCACTTCAGCGATTTGAATTGCAATCTCCACCTGATAGCATCATTTTTGCGGGGGAGCAGTTCGAGATTCGCGGCATCTTGATTGATAATGACGCAACTAATGGACAACAGACGGCGGTCGGGGGATATTTTGACGTTACATTTGACCCTAGCGTAATCCAGATTGATGAGATTACCTATGGTAATTTATATGCTGAAGGGGCTACAATTTTTAACCTAGCTGATGTTAATGCGGGGGGGGCTTCAGCAGGTTTTTTAGATGAAATTGGTGCTAATCAACCCAGTACTATTACTGATCCGACAATTAATAGCGATAGCACTAGTCCTGTTTTTATATTATTTACCCTCAAAGTCACGGCACTAACCGGCTCTAACAATACTCCTACAAATGTCACGGTATTCAGTGGAGTAGGTGGGGTAACTACATATAGCGGAGACAATGTAGCGGAAGGTCAGCAGTTTTCTGGCGAATCATTTATCGTTGAAAGCAGTGCGCCCACGGTCAGTATTGCTGTTCTTGATGGTATAGCCGCAGAACCGAATAACAACGGTAGTTTTACCATTACTCGTTCCGGTGGTTCGGGGGATATTTCCCAACCCCTAGTGGTGAGCTACACGGTTTCCGGTACAGCCGCTAATGGCACTGACTATAGTAATTTACCTTTAACAATTACGATTCCGGCTAATGCCTCTAGTGTTACTTTACCGATTACGGTCATTGACGATAGCGTAGTTGAAGGAACGGAATCAGTTCAAATTAAGCTGGTTCCATCTACGACTGCTCCTAGTAGTTATGTCGTCAACAGTACACAAGCCAATGCTTCGCTAAATATTAGCGATAACGATGGTATTTCTTATACCGTTGGGGTGCAATCTGGCGCTGATATTTTAACGGCTCGGACAATTACGGAAGGGAATGCAGGTAGTACGCCAATTAACTTTGTCGTCACCCGTGGTGGTGATACATCTATTGCTAGCAGCATTAGCTATGCATTTAGCGGCTCGGCAACCAATGTTAGTGATTATACGATTGATAATGGTTTGCTCAGCAGTGGAACAGTTAATTTTACCGCCGGTCAGACTAGTCAAGTAATCAGCATTCAAGTTTTGGGGGATGTGGTAGTTGAGCCGGATGAGGCTGTATCGCTGACCCTATCTAATCCGCAGCCGGGTAATGTTAATTCTTTAATCACTAATGCTACGGCTACGCTGAATATCACCAATGATGATAATGCGCCAGCTAATCCGAAAGTTAATTTTGATCTAACCAGTTTCAACACCACAGAAGACAGTACTGCTAAAACGGTTAATTTGACCGTCACCCTCAGCAGCACCCCAGTGGATACAATTACCGTGCCAATTACGGTGGCGGCTAATAGCAGTGTCAGTGCTAGTGACTATGCTTTGTTGACTACGATGGTTACCTTTGCCGCTGGAGCTACGGGGAGTAATCTGACGCAAAATGTCTCAATTACGATTCAACCCGATGATTTACCGGAAGCAGCAGAATCGCTAATTCTGAATTTAGGAACGCCCACAGGTACAGCAGATTTAGGAAATAACACCCAAGCCACAGTAACCATTGCCGCGAATGATGCCATTATCTATGCCGTTAACACCGATCAAACTTCAGTAACAGAAGGTAACAGTGGTAGTCAATTAGTCACTTTTACGGTCACCCGCAGCGGCGGTATCGGTGTGGCAAGTACCGTAGATTATAGCTTTGGGGGCACAGCTACTGCTACTTCTGACTATACCATCAACAGTGGTGGTACATCAGGAACTTTAAGCTTTGGCGTTGGTGAACTGAGTAAAACGATTACCGTCAATGTTTTAGGGGACACCACGTTTGAAAGCAATGAAACCATTACCCTCAATTTGAGTAATCCTTCCAGTTCAGTACCAACTTCGCAACTAACCCCAGATACGATCACGACTACGATTAGCAATGACGATTCGCCTACGGTAATTGAAGTATCTTTTGGTACGGCGAATATTAATCAAACGGAAGATAATAGCCCTGTTACGATTTCTATTCCGGTTACTATTAATGGAACACCTCCGAGTGCCGTAATCGTTCCCATCGTCATCAACGGTGTAACTACTACGGCTCAATCTGCGGACTATACTTTAGGCACAGCTTCCCTTACTTTTGCCGCAGGCACAACGACTTTAACCCAAAATGTTTCCCTAACCATTCAGCCGGATAACATTCCCGAAGATGTGGAGAATATTGTCTTAGGTTTTGGTACGATTACCGGAGGTGTTGCTTCGACCACGAATCCTGTTATCACCACTGTTTCTATTCCCACTAATGATCCGATTCTGTATAGCATCAATACCAGTGATACGGCAATTCAGGAAGGGAATTCAGGCAATAAGACCGTTACATTTACAATTAACCGCAGTGGGGGCACAGATGTAGCTAGTTCTGTTGATTATAGCTTTAGTGGTACTGCGAGTAATGGTTCCGACTATACCATTGGTAACGGTTTAGGGACAACGGGTACAGTGAATTTCGCTGCTACTGAGACCAGTAAAACGATTACAGTTAACGTTACTGGCGACACGACTTTTGAATCAGACGAAGGGATTACCATTACTTTAAGTAATCCTTCTGCCACTACCCCCACCTCCGGCATCACCACTAGTA
>JBAXSK010000170.1:0-9580 GCA_037130765.1 Pseudanabaena sp. ELA607 | reverse complement strand
AGGCAAGATGCCCGCCCCACAAGAGCTATATCATTATTGCAATTCAGTTTAATTACCATGCTTAAAACTAAAAGGAATCATATTTGGGCATTTGATCTTGAATGGATCCCAGATCTGCCTACAGGTCGGCGCGTTTATGGCTTAGATGCTTCCATTAGCGATAATGAAGTCAGAGAAATTATGTGGCAAGAAGGTGGTGCAACCCCCGAAAAACCGCACCCTTACCTCAAAACCATGCTCTGTCGGATTATTTCCTTAGCCACAGTGATTCGTAAAGTCGAAGGGAATAAGACTAAATTAAAATTGTTCTCTTTGCCCCAAGATGCTAGCCAAATCTTAGATGAGCCAAGTATTTTACGTCGCTTCTTGTTAGGAGTTGGGAAAGAGAAACCGCAATTAGTCGGATTTAATTCCCGTAATTCTGATTTTCCGATTCTGTTTCAGCGTTCCCTAGTGCATAGCCTGAGTATGCCCACCTTCTGCGCCCGTCCCCAGAAAAATGATAAGTCAACCATAGATTATTTTTATCGCTATGGTGAAGATCATTTAGACCTGCAAGAATTAGTCAGTGGTTGGGGAAAAGCCACTCCTTCCCTCCATGAAATCGCCCAAGCTTTAGGGATTCCGGGTAAAATTGATACCACAGGTAGCAGCGTCATTGATCTATGGGTCGATGGGAATATTGGGCAAATCGTGGCATATAATCAGTGCGATGCTCTGACTACTTATTTAGTGTGGCTGCGATTAGCCTATTTTGCCGGACATTTTACCGATCAAGAGTTTCACTATGAACAGGAGTTAGTCAAAAATTTATTGCAAGATAAAATAACTTTGGGCGAAACTCATTTGCAAAAATATTATGATCGCTGGCAAGAGTTACAGCAGCTATTTTAGGTGTTTTAGTTACTATTTTAAGCATCTTTTTTCTATTCTCACTATACCCAACTAGTCTTTTATCTCCATAATAGATCTATCATTAGACAATCAAAAATTGTCATGATTCCTGATCCCGTGATGATAATTATTTAACTATCTCATTTATAGCTTAAATTACGCCCTAAATCTCTTCTCTTATGCCTAAATGGACTCTAAGTACTGAATTTACGATTGATAGCGCCCACTATATCCGCGACTATAACGGACCCTGTGGTCAAATCCATGGCCATACCTATCGCATTCGGATTGAAGCTCAGGCATCACGGTTATATGCTTCGGAATTTCTGCCCCATGAAGCGATGGTAGCGGACTTTAGAACTTTACGCTGGGCAAAACATAATGTGAATCAAGGAGGCTTAGATCATGGTTTACTCAATGATGTCTTGCCTCCAGAATATGAAACCACCGCCGAAATGATTGCTAAATATATTTATGATGTGACCAAGCAACGGTTGCCCGCAGCAATTAAACTAAAAGTGATGGTTTCGGAAACTCCTAATAGTTGGGTGGAATATACCGATGAAGATTGAATCTATATTGTATAGTCAATCAAAGTAAGAATGGCAAATGCAATAAATAGCACCACCCCGTCAGGCTTTGCCTGCCACCCCTCCAAGGGAGGGGAATTTTAATATTCTTCTTTAATTCCCCTCCCTTGGAGGGGTACGCCGCAGGCGGGGGGTGGTCAAGTGCTTTTCATGTGCCAAAATAATTTTAAATGACTATAATTGCCCAGATTCCCGAATTGTGGCAGAATTAACTCATACTCTTGACTGGTTTAGAGAAAATCAGCATCAAGGATTAGGCACTGCACCTCGATCCGCAGGTAAAATCAAAGGCATGGCTGGAGTTTGACCACTACCACCAATAATCACTAATTTACTATTGGGAGATTGGGAGAGCTTTTCTGTCGCTTCAATGGTGCGTAACTGTAATACAGCCGGAGTCAGACCGTCGGCTAAGATTTTCTGAGCATCGGCACGACCACGGGCTTCAATGCGCTTACGTTCCGCTTCTTGTTTCTCTCGCTCTAACACAAATTGCATTTGAATCGATTCTTGTTCCGATTTGAGCCGTTGTTGGATCGCGGCTTGCAGGGTATCAGGCACTTTCACATTCCGTAATAGAGCTTCATCGGCAACAAAACCAAGGGGGGCAAGTTGTTGGGTTAGCTGTTCGCGCAATTGTTGACTAATTTTTTCGCGTTGCGTCCCATAAACACTTTCCGCCGGATAGGTAGCAATCAGTTGTCGTGCCGTAGAGCGAAACCGCGAGACTACAAATTCCCGTTCATCCGTGCCAAGATTTTGATAAACCAACGGAGCTTTACTCGGATCAAGGCGATATTGCAAACTAATATCAATTTCAAGGGATAATCCTTCCTTAGAATTAGAAGGAATGGTTTCTTTAATATCCCGTAACCGCGTGGAAAACTGCACCACATCGGCAAAAGGATTCATCACATGAATACCAGGTTCCCGCACCCGTTCCGCTACTTTGCCTTGAAAATCTTCGACACCAACAGATCCCGCTGGAATAAATACTAATAACCGCATCAATGCACTAATTCCAGAAATCAGTGCCACTAAAACCGCAAAAATCTGAATACATAACCGTAATAGCCGCTGATCAGTTAGTTTATTGCCACTCAGAGCAATCACCATACTAATCACAGTCACAATTAAAGAGGTAATAAATGCCATATTTATGCCAGTGATTTTTATGTTTGTTTTATGTCTGTGCTGATCCGAGGGAATGAGTGCAGTGAGATATTTGAGTTTCCTAGTGGCTAGAATATGACGAGTTAAAGATTTCTGTCAACTATGAATTTAATTTCTGATTTGACCCAATGTAGATGTTAAGGATTGTCACTTACCATCTTTACCTGCTTGATTTTTGCGGTTACTTGATAAGATTCGGATGATTTTTTACGACGTAACCCAGTAGTTTTCTTTTTGGCTAACTTCATTTGCTTAAACCTATAACAAAGCGCTGCTGGACTGACCCCAAATTTCTTAGCTCTTTCTTTTAATGGACTATCGGGATTAATTGCCACATCTTTTTCTAATTCTTGAATATCAATTTTTCTGCGGCGACTTTCTACTTTCGTAGCGGCTAGATTTGGTCTATTTAGCCATCTATAGATCGTAGCTCTGCCGACGTTGAATATTTTCGAGGCTTTGGTTATATTGCCACCATCTTCTATAAATGCGATGACTTTTTTCCTTAAATCAAGACTGTAAGACATACTATTTTTGCCTCAACATTACTCTAAAACTGATGCAAAACTATTATATCTTGTTGCTATGTTTTGTCACGTTTTTAATTAAATTAACTATAACTGAAATTTAGCCCAGTATCTTTTTGGTATGTACCTTACTAAAAAGTACATACTTTACATAAACACTGTAGAAATTTTATAGTAAATTCCAAGTTTTAGAACTCAGTTTTAGAATTGAATTTTAGAACATATCTAAAGCAAAATATCTAAAACATCATCAGCAAAATCTTAATTCATTTGGGGATTCTACTTAGTCTCTAATTGCAACTATCATCTGACCAACTATTTTGGAGTCATCTAATCATGAGTGAAACTGCTAATAATCTGCCCCATGTTGTGGATCAAAAACCAGTGGTTTTGGAATTAGCGCCCAAAACTTACTATTGGTGTAGTTGTGGGCTATCAAAAAATCAGCCTTATTGCGATGGCGCACATCAAGGTACAGGCTTTGTCCCCACGGCTTTTACCCTTGAAGAAACCAAAACCGTCGCCCTGTGTTTGTGCAAAAAAACTGGTAATGGGCCCTATTGCGATGGCGCTCATACCAAACTGTAAGCTGTAATCCGTCAAAGTTGTAAGGGTAATCTCTTAGTAAATACCCTGAGTAAAACAGATATTTAGGGGAGGCTGTAACGCTTGCCCTATTTGTATTTGATCATATTAAAAATATTAGGAGAAACACTATGTTCACCGTGCGTAAATCCGCAGATCGGGGCTATGCTGATCGTGGCTGGCTGAAAAGTTATCATTCCTTTTCCTTTGCCAATTACTATGATCCCGCATTTATGGGTTTTCGGGCATTGCGAGTGATTAATCAAGATACTATTCTTGGTGGCGGCGGTTTTCCCACCCATCCCCATCAAGATATGGAAATTGTCACTTACTTGTTATCGGGAGCATTAGCCCACAAAGATAGTTTAGGCACTGGTTCGGTAATTCAAGTTGGTGATGTCCAGCGCATGACTGCGGGCACAGGGATCCGCCATAGTGAATTTAATGCCTCGGCAACAGAAACCGCCGAATTATTACAGATTTGGTTATTACCCTCGGTGACAGGTTTGTCCCCAAGTTATGAACAGAAACATTTTCCCGCTGCGGAGAAACTGAATCAATTGCGGTTGATTATTTCTAGCGATGGCGCGGCAGGGTCAGTGCAGGTCAATCAAGATGTGCGCACCTATGGCAGTTTATTAGCATCTGGGCATCGGGTGGATTATGTGTTAGAGGCAGGGCGTTATGGTTGGCTGCAAGTCGCTCGCGGCGTTATCGAAATTGCTAACGATGCTGGAGAAATTTATCACTTATCGGCGGGTGATGCCTTGGCGGTCACAGCTTTAGATGGCGCAGCACAACCTTTAGCCATGACTGGACGCAATGAGGATGGCGAACCCGCAGAAATTCTCTGGTTTGATTTGCCTTAGGCTAGGAGTTTTTCTCTATGGGAGACTCAGAAAACATGGGTTAAAATAAGCCGAATCCAATAGTTCAAGTGTGATTTAGCGACTATTTACAATCATTGAGATCGCCAAGCATGGTGGTGATTGCGATTTTCTTTGGGATTAACATCACCTGTGATTAAATGGGATCAAATATCACCTTGGCGAACTCTTTCCCACTTTAGCGCTCCATCATATTATGAAGTCATATAGTAATTCGTTCTTAATAGCTCTATGCAGTAGCCTAATTACGGTAACCCTTGCGCCGAAACCATTACAAGCTCAATATACGGGACTCGGTAAAGATAGCATCGACCCGATGATTATCAAACGGTACGCACCTCAGCCTTTACCGCCGGAAGTTTCGCGCCCCATTGAAGCGTTAATGGATGTACGCGCTCCTGGGATGGGGATTTTGACACCGGATGGCAAACAATTATTCTTTACCTGGTCAATTACGGGAACGCCGCAAATTTGGCGCATTGATGGCCCAAAGGGATTTCCGGTGCAAATGACTAGCGGTAGAGATGCCACTTTTATCTCTGAAATGACTCCTGACGGTAAGTTTTTATTTATGTCTCGGGATCGTCAAGGGGAAGAGAATTCTGGTTTATATATGCAGTCTACGGCGGGTGGCCCGTTACAGGTAATTTATCACCAGCCCAATGTCAGAACTAGTTTGCAGTATATTGCCCCAGATAGCCGTACCATCTATTTTAGCGCTAATGATATTCGTCCTGATTCCTTCGCTTTGTATCGTTATGATTTAGTCACCAAACAAAAACGCTTGATTTTAGATCGCCAAGGAGTTTGGGGTGTGGCTGATGTGCGTCCTAATTGGGAAGTACCAAATACTGCTAAAATTGACTCTAATCGTAAATTATTACTTTATAAAGCAACCGGTAATCGTTCCAGCGAATATTATGAACTTAACGAAACTACGGGGGATTTGCGACCAATTTTAGGACAAGGGGAAACGGAAGAATACACTATGATGTATAGCGCCAAACCCGAAGAATTCTTGGTATTAACGGCTAAATTTGGTGAATTTGAACGACTTTACCGCTATATTCCCAAATCTAACGACAATAGTTCGCAAATTCCTCAGCCAGAGCAATTTATACCAATCACGCCCGATCTAGGCATGGATGTCTCTAGTTTTAGTATTGTGGGCGAACCTCGGCAAAAGATTCTTTATCGGGTGAATGATCGCGGCTATACGCGCACCTACGGCATCGATGGCATGACTTTTGCCTCCATTAAATTACCGGATTTTGGCGCAAATTCTGGGAATTTCGGTACTGTGTCCCATATTTACTCCGGAAATAGTACTCGTAATGGTCGTTATACTAGCTTTGGAATAGAAACCGCCACCGCACCGCGCACTAGTTATATTTACGATTGGCAAAAGGAAACCCTCACTCAATGGGTCTTGCCCAGCACACCGGAAGTCAATACCCAACAATTTGTAGCGGCAACTTTAGAATCCTATCCCGCTCAAGATGGTACTACTATTCCCATGTTTGTCTATCGTCCGCCTCAATGCAATAGTGATAGCTCAAAATCCCAGCCTAATTCTGTAAAACCCTGTGCAGTGATTGTGAACTTTCACGGCGGGCCCGAAGGTCAAAGCCGACCAGGGTTTAGTGCTATGGCGCAAATGTTTGTGCAAGCGGGATTTATTTTTGTGGAACCCAATGTGCGCGGCAGTAGTGGCTATGGTAAAACATGGCTAGATGCGGACAATGGAGCGCGACGACTCAATGTAATTACGGATATTGAAGATATGGCGAAATATATTCGGAATAACTGGCAGGTGAATGGCACAGCACCGAAAATCGGGGTCATGGGCGGCAGTTATGGCGGTTATGCCACATTGATTGCCATGACTAAATTTGCGGGCAGTTATGATGCTGGAGTTTCTTCCGTGGGCATTAGTAATCTCATCACTTTCTTGAATAATACCGCTCCATTTCGACGGATTTTACGCATTACGGAATATGGCGATCCGGTTAAAGATCGTGAAGCGTTGATTGCTCTTTCGCCAATTACTTATATTGACCGCCTCAAAGCACCTCTTTTAATTATTCAAGGGGTGAATGATCCTCGTGTTCCCGTGTGTGAGGCTTTGCAGATGCATCAAGCCTTAGAAAAGCGGGGCGTAACTTCTCAATTAATTCTATTTGCTGATGAAGGACATGGAGCAAGCAACCGTAGTAATCGGGTGTTAGAGATTGGTCATACAATTAATTTCTTTCGTCGGCATTTGCAATCGAATTAGATCGTCTAGAGTATAAGAATTAAAAATAGCTTCACTAAAAACCATCGTGATCGATTTAGAAGTTTTTTGTGAGGTTAGTTATAGCCAAACAAAATAAAGATGGCACATAATGCAAGTAAGAGTGTATAATAGGTTTGTAAAAATCTTGAAAGAAAGAGCCGATGTGTTGTTGATTTACGAGAGAAAGTGGTTAAATATTGAGAAGATGGAGGGAGTATAAACCAAGCATCGCCAATATTCAACATTGGTAGATCTACAATATATCGATGGTTCAACAGACCAAATTTAGCAGCGACTAAAGTGACGAGTCGGCAGAGAAAGATTAAAAATGAGACAGTTTAGATACTGCAAAAATTTTATAGCAGACCTTAACTAATCTCATGATAATTTTAAGCAAGACTTTAATCAACAATCAATCTGTTAATTAAATCTGGGTTCCATTCAACTAGAAACCACCGTATCTAATCATATTTTTTATTAAACTGCTTCTTAGCCGCTTCATAAACTTCTAAGGTAATTACCTCAAAATTATGATCTAGGGCATAATTTTCAATCTTCTTTAGGGCAAAGGGACGCACAAAGAAAGGAATATCTTTTAATTTAGTCTGAGCTTCTGCCGTCCAAGTAAGTTTATTGCTCATGGTTTTTTGGAGGATGATTGAGAGAATGATTAGTTACAGGATTATTTTGATTGAAAAACTTAATGGATCATCATACCGAACAATTAGCTAATTGTGTCTAAAATAGATTGCCGCGCAATTCTGGAAGTTGCCATACCTGAAAAATACGTGAAAAATTATTTGCGCCCAACTAACTGATCTCAACTAACGATCAAAGACTACCGCTAAAAAACACCTCCGCCTCGATTAACCAAGACGAAGGCGCATTTAAGATCTCCTTTCTTAGAACTACCCACCACCAATTTTAAGAGATTTATTTACAAAAGTTAATGTTTTTTAATATGTCTTTAGGCTTGACTTAGCCATTGGTAGGGTAACGATAAAGCTCGTGCCCTGATCGACATGACTGGTCACCGTGATCGAGCCTTGATGTGATTCCGTAATCGCTTTAGCAATGGCTAATCCCAAACCAGAACTATTGCTGGTATTTTTAATTACAGTTTGGCGCGGTTGATAGCGATAGAACCGCTCGAAAATATAAGGCAACACAGATTCAGGAATCCCCATGCCTGTATCTTTAATCTGCACCTGTAACTTGTCCGTAGTCAAATTTTGGACTGCAATGGTGACCATGCCCCCCGGACGATTGTAATTAATGGCATTACTGACCAAATTGGTGAATAAACGCACCAGTTGGTCACCATCACCAAGTACCATAGTATTGGTTTGGCTTCCATTAAGTTGCGAGTCTGATGGATTTGAATTTGCTAGCATGGGGTCTAAGTTCTCTAATTGCCCATCATCAGGAGCATGATTGAGGAAAAGTAGCTTAACTTCCTTACTGCGGGCAATGAGCGATTGTTCTTGATAAACCTGTTCTAGAATCTCTGCCAAATCCCATAGAGTTTGTGCATTACTCAGGCTATTACCATCATGACGAGCTAAGAATAATAAATCATCAAGCAATCTTCCCAAACGCTGTGTTAACCGCTCAATTACCACCAATTGCTCTTGCTGAAATTGCCAACTAGGATCAGCCAACGCCGCCTGTACATTGGTTTGAATCACCGCCACAGGATTACGCAATTCATGGGAAGCATCCGCCGTAAATTGCTTCAACCGTTGATAGGAATCATATACAGGGCGCATCGCCAAACCCGACAACCACCAGCCACACAGCGCCACCACCGCCACCATCACCGTAATTCCGCCCACCAAATCAGCAATAAATTCTTCGCTAGGTTTAGTTACCTCAAACCAAGGATGACTAACTCGCAAATAGCCTAAAACTTCTCCCCGTAACCGCCCTTGGGGATCATGGTTACCAATGGCTTCGGTTAGTTGGCGTAGAGGTTCCGTTCCTGTGGGGCGAATTGTGCGATAAATTACCGGAGCCTCAACATCCGGAGCAATCAGCGGTAAACGCAAATCTGGGGGAAATGTCGTCCATAGCAGTTGCCCTTGATAATCGAACCATTCAATATCAATATGATCAGCTTCAAGGCTTTGCACATTCGCAAAAAACATCTGCATTTGATCCTGACGGGAAGCAGATTTACCCATAGGAGCGCGTTCTAAAACTTCAGCCACATGGCTAATGGTGTCGTCAATGCGTTCGACAAGGGTGGCGCGTACATAGCCATAAACCCCAGCGGCAAAAATCAGCAATAACAAAGCCGTAACGAGGCTATACCAGAAAGCCAGTCTTAGTCTGGTGGCTTGAAACATTGGCGGTGCAGACATAATGGAATGATTGATTAATTAAAGATATTCTTGATTGCGTTGTGGATAAAGTCTTTTATTTGAAAGCCTTTTATTTGACAGTGAGATAGCAGTCATTTTTTGTGCTATACAGGAAATATCAGACAAATTCTGCTCAATATATAATTATTCAGTAAATACTTTGCTTTTAAATGTTTAAATATTTTATTAGAATAACCTTGAACGAGTAATCATGACTGGGAAATATTTGGTAATGTCACAAAGTTGTTGAAAGAGGTTAAGATGTAGAAATCAGAAAAGAGGT
>JBAXSK010000017.1:0-33324 GCA_037130765.1 Pseudanabaena sp. ELA607 | reverse complement strand
GCAAAACTGTTCCCACGCAGAGCCGTTTTCGCGGCTTTGAATAGCTGTGGTCATGGTTTTCCTGTATTAAAGGTTCAAGGTTCTGTTTAAGAATGTGTTACGGCTTACCGAACACAACTACAGTCTAGCAAATTGTTAAGTTATGTCAATCACCTGCTCGTATGTCTCCAGGTCTATATTTGCCTGCACTTAGGGATGATTTACACTAGACTAGTCATGGCTAAATCATTGACCGGTCCCAATTTTAGACATAATGGTTATTATGTTTGCTAAGGAAATTAATGAAGTAAAATTCGAGGTCAAGGCAGTGTAACTAAATATTGTCTTTATGATTACGAAATTGATCCGGCACAGCATACTCTATTGCCATTAGTTACACTGTGAGTGGTCAAGATGATTATCTCCTTGGGGTTTGATCATGAAAACCTTAATCTCATCAAATCCCTAATTATGGTAATTGTTGCTTAATTCTTTAAATTATTTAATTATCTATTATCTAACTGATATGACTGACTTACTCAATGGGATTGAATTGGATCGTTACGATGCGTCAGTGATTCAGGCATATTTTGATCAGTATCCGTTGCGGGTCAGACTACGCTTTTTAGAAATTTTCTTACCTCTCTCAACGTTAATTTTTAAGCTACGACGCTATTCCCAAAAGTCTAAAAAAGATAAAACTAATAGTCAAATTTATTTAAGGGCTTTAGCTAAAGAAGCCCGTGAATTAATTACTCGTTTGGGACCGGCATTCATTAAAATTGGGCAAGCACTTTCCACTCGTCCTGATATTATTCCGCCGGTTTTCATGGACGAATTCGCTCTATTACAGGATCAATTGCCGCCATTTAGTAATGAAATTGCCTTTCGGTTTATCCGTGAAGCTTTAGGAGCCGATCCCTTAGAGATTTACAGCGAGATTTCCGAAGTTCCTATTGCTGCTGCTTCTTTGGGGCAGGTTTATAAGGGGCGATTGCATAGTGGTGAATTAGTTGCCATCAAAGTGCAACGTCCTGATATTGCCGAAGGAATTGCTTTGGATATGTATATTTTGCGGGGGATTGCGGACTGGATGATGCGTCATCTTAAATTCGTGCAGAGTAATTTAATTGGTATTCTGGAAGAATTTGCTTCACGAATTTTTGAAGAAATGGATTATAATCATGAAGCTGATAATGCGGAACGATTTGCCAGTTATTATGGTCATTTAGAAGGGATTTATGTACCGCGCATCTATCGTGAATATACTGCTAAACGAGTATTGACGATGGAATGGATTGAAGGAATTAAATTGACTAATGTTGGCAAGGTCAAAGAAGCCGGATTTGATAGTCGTGAAATCATTGGTGTGGGCGTACAGTGTTCTTTAAAGCAATTACTCGATCATGGCTTTTTCCACGCTGATCCCCATCCGGGTAATTTATTAGTGATGGGAGATGGCAGACTAGCTTACCTAGATTTTGGCATGATGAGTGAAGTGACTGCTCCGCAAAGATTTGGGCTAATTGAAGCGATTGTCCATTTAGTCAATCGTGATTTTGAAGCTCTATCCAAAGATTATGTGCGGTTGGGATTTCTCACCCCTGATGTTGATTCGGTGGGTATCACTCAAGCCCTATCAGAAGTATTTAATCCGCCCCCAGGTAACAGTTTGATTCAAATGGATTTCAAAGACATGACGGATCAACTGTCCCAAATCATGTATGATTATCCCTTCCGTGTGCCGCCCTATTATGCTTTGATTATTCGCTCGTTGGTGACATTGGAAGGTATTGCTTTTACGGTAGATCCTAATTTTAAGGTTTTGGCGGTAGCTTATCCCTATGTGGCGAATCGCTTGCTGATGGATGAAACCCCAGAGTTACGCCATGCCTTGAAGGATGTGTTATTCCGTGATGGTGAATTTCGTTGGAATCGTTTGGAAAATTTACTCACTAGTGCACGCACTAATACTGATTATGATGTCGCAGCTACGGTAGACAAGGTGGTAGATTTTCTATTATCGGAACGGGGCGAATTTTTACGTCATAGTTTAATTAATGAGTTGGCGAAAACTCTAGAAACTGAAGCTGTCAAACAATTACAGCAATTACGGAATCTCTCGCCTTTGCGCTCTGCAAGCAATGGTGAAACATCTGCATCAACTGCATCTCGGGATCTACCTTCTAATTGGGAGCAAATTTCGCAAATTATTGGTTTGTTGCGTCAAGATTCTTCGGTTAATCCTCAAGATTTATTGAAATTTGCACGGCAAACTTTAGCTAAACCGGCGACATTTCAAGTGGGACGTGACATTATCGGACAAGTGGCGCAAAGACTTTTAGCTAGAGGAATTCGGGAGTTTGCGCTACAAGGTAAATCATTACATGAAACTATCTACGAGCCAACAACTCAAGCGGCTACTTCTGCTACGGCTAAATTACTCCGACATGTCAATGGTAGAAGTTGGTAATCTGTATCGCGTCAGATCGGAAACTGCCGCAAGGCATTCACACAAAAATCGCAACAAAATGACAATAAGCTCAAGAAAATAATTCCTTGAGCCTATTCTAGAAAATATCATTAAAGTTGCGCTACATTTATAAATCTTAAGTAATTCTATGCTGTGCTACAACATTGAAGAATTTTTACTCAAGATAGCTTTACTTAACAAAAGTTTTACTTAGCCAAAGTATTCAGAAAAATTACTGAGCTAAAGCATTCATAAGTTGGTCAGCAAGTCAACAGTTCCAAAGCTATAACCTCAAAGTCAAGGGTTATAGGCTATGACAAAACCTAATCCCCGCAAAACTGTGACTTAAGATATCAGGCTTAATCTAAAAACCCATTTGCTTCTTTTCTTGCTCAAGCTGACTCAACAGATTGTTGTCATTGTTGGCGCGGGCAGACTCGATGCGACGTTGCAGAATAGCTGCCAAGTTAGCTTTGTGGTTGGCAACAGCTTCAACTTTCTTTTGCATATCCATGGTGATTACTCCTAAGGTTTGATGATTTCAACAATCTATTTGTTGTCAATACAATAACACAACCTTGGACATAAAGTATTTTTTGTTACGGAATAATTTACAAAGTTATGTAGCAACAATTATTTCAGGATTGATCTAACTATTGTCGATAGGGGTAAACCTGTTGCTGCGTCTGTATTTATGATGTTTTTACCTCTCCCAGTTGCGGTTTGACCATGACCTATAAAATTTGATCGCTGGGCTCCGGTGGCCGAAAACTATGGATCTCAATATCGATCTGTTTAGATAGCAACTAGCTCTAGGATCCCCACAACTTATGCGTAAACTGCATATATGATATGCGGAAAATTCAATAAGCATAATTTTTTGTAGTCTAAGATACGAAACAGCCCGATAACGTTAAGTACTATAAATTTATTGATTCGCTATGGGCTTCTATCGGTTTTAGGCATGGCAAGTTGCCACAGCATTATTTGGTGAATTCACGCTAATTTTATGTCAATGCCTGATTCCTCAAAATCAAGCTAAATAAAATCTAGGTTGAATGAATAGAGTGACATCTAAATGGCATCTAAATAATGTATATCTGAATGCTTTTTCGGTTGATATTTTTCAACTTTGGCTAGATTGATTAGTTTGTGATTAGTTTGGCAATTTTTTGACTTAAGTTTGCACTAAGGACAAGCCACGCATGGCAAACAAAATAGAACAACTCAAGGCAGACAAAGACGGTATTCGGGTGCGCGAAGAGATTCAGCATTTTGCCGAGATCGGCTGGGAAGCTATTGATGATGATGATTTACAGTATCGCTTAAAGTGGTTAGGCATCTTTTTTCGGAAGACCACTCCTGGCCGATTTATGGTGCGGATGCGTATCCCCAGCGGTGTTTTGACTAGTGCCCAGATGCGGGTTTTAGCTGATACCGTGGCGCAGTGTGGCGAACATGGGGTGGCGGATATTACCACGCGACAAAATATCCAGATGCGTGGCATTGCCATCGAGTCTGTGCCGGAAATGTTCGCCCAATTTCGAGCAGTGGGTTTAACTAGTGTGCAGTCCGGCATGGACAACGTGCGCAATATCACTGGTTCGCCCGTGGCAGGCATTGATGCCAATGAACTTTATGACACCCGTGAACTAGCGCAACAGGTGCAGGATTTACTGACTAATAAAGGAGAAGGCAATCCTGATTTTACCAATTTGCCCCGCAAGTTTAATATTGCCATTGGTGGCTGTCGGGATAATTCTACCCATGCAGAAATTAATGATTTAGCATTTGTGCCAGCATTTCGGGAAGTTCCTGTACCATCAAAGCCTGCCCCCTTGGAGCCATTACCGGCTAAATTTAGAGTAGCTGAAATGTTCCGTAAAAAAGAACCCGCATGGAAAACGGAATCTCCCGCAGGATTTTGGCACATTTGGTATCAGACCCATCCCCCCAGCGATACTGCTGCAAACATTACGGCGCTCCCTGAAACAGCCACAGAAACCAAATTCGGTTTTAATGTTTTAGTGGGTGGCTTCTTCTCTTCTAAAAGATGTGAGCCAGCAATTCCTTTAAACGTGTGGGTGGCTCCAGAAAATGTGGTCGAGTTCTGCCGTGCTTTAATGGTGGTATTTCGGGATCATGGTTTGCGAGAACAGCGGCAAAAATCTCGTTTAATGTATTTAATTGACGAATGGGGCATTGAGAAATTCCGCGCTGCCGTAGAGCAAGAATTTGGTAGTTCTTTATTGACTGCTGCGCCCAAGGATGAAATCGAATGGGAAAAGCGCGATCACATTGGGATTCACCCTCAAAAGCAAGCGGGTTTTAATTATGTGGGGTTACAGATTCCCGTGGGTCGGATGTATGCGCTCCAAATGTATGCCCTAGCTGACTTAGCCGATCAATATGGTAATGGTGAATTGCGTCTTACCGTAGAGCAAAATGTGATTGTACCTTTTGTAACCGACGATAAGTTAGCTAGTTTCCAACAGGAAGCAATTTTAGCGGATTTTCCCATCAGTCCAACCCCTTTAATGCGGGGCTTAGTATCCTGTACTGGCAGCCAGTTTTGTCCCGTAGCCATTATTGAAACCAAGAATCGTTCCTTAGCTTTGATTCGCCAATTGGATGCTCAATATCACTTACCCCATACGGTGCGATTACATTGGAGCGGTTGTCCTAACTCCTGCGGTCAGCCCCAAGTAGGTGACATTGGCTTTATTGGTTGCAAAGCACGGAAAAACGGCAAAGTAGTCGATGGCGTAGACATTTACATGGGCGGCACAGTGGGCAAAGATGCCAAACTAGGCGCTTGTGTGATGGAAAAAATTCCTTGTGAAGATTTACCGCAAGTAGTCGGTCAAATTCTAGTCGAAAAGTTTGGCGCAACAGCCAAAGATTCCGCATCTGATGCAAACGTTACAACTAATTTAGTCATAGTGTAGACCAGCTAACTTTGTACCAACTAGTCTGCCTCAAATTTCTTCCTTAAATTGAGTAGTTCCTATTGCTAGTGATTAATTGGAGATTTTGATATTAGAAGATGTAGTTTCTGATTTGAATCATCTAATACCAATCTAGCAGCAACTTTGCGTTATATATGGAACTAGGCATATCTAGAGAATATATTTCAGTATGATGCAGCATCAAGCATCAGTACTAACTTTCACACAAACCTAAGCACAGCCAGTTTTAGACTATCGATAATTGGTATTATTACCATCCCTCGCAATTCTCTCACAATCGGCTCATAATTCGTTAACTTTACACTTTTCAACTCTGAATCATCGTTTTTACCCATGAGTAACTATTCCCGTCGCAAGTTTCTGACCACCGCTGGTTTGTCCACCTTAGCTACTATGGCCATTAATGGTTGTACCAGTGGCGGCGGTGACTCAGCCCAAACACCAGCTAATGCTCCGGCTAAAAAAGATGATAAAGCCCCTGCCACTGGAGCCGCAGCGATCACCCCTGAAACCACCAAAGCTAAACTAGGCTTTATTCCCTTGACCGATGCTGCGCCTTTAATCATTGCGAAGGAAAAGGGTATATTTGAGAAATATGGCATGAAGGATGTGGAAATCGTCAAACAAGCCTCTTGGGGCACAGTGCGGGATCAGCTAGTACTGGGTTCTGAAGGTGGCGGCATTGATGGGTGTCACATTCTCAGCCCGATGCCCTACTTGATTTCCGAAGGGAAAATCACCAATGGGAAGAAAGTGCCGATGTTCATTTTGGCGCGATTGAACACCAATGGGCAAGCAGTCTCTCTCAGCAATGATCTCAAGGATCTGAAGGTTACCATTAAGAGTACTAACCTCAAGGAATCCTTCGAGAAAGTAAAAGCGAATGGCAAGGAAATGAAATGTGCCGTCACTTTCCCTGGGGGCAACCATGATTTGTGGACGCGCTACTGGTTGGCATCTAATGGTATTGATCCCGAAAAAGATGTATCAATCATCGTAGTACCACCTCCCCAAATGGTAGCTAATATGAAAGCAGGAAATATGCAAGCTTTCTGTGTTGGCGATCCTTGGCACGCTCGATTGATATCTGAGAACGCTGGTTATACAGCATTTATCACTGGAGAAATGTGGAAAGATCACCCCGAAAAATCTTTCACCATGCGGGCTGATTGGGTGGAGAAGAATCCTAAGGCAGCCAAGGCAATTTTGATGGCAATTTTGGAAGCGCAAATGTGGTGTGATAAATCAGAAAATAAAGAAGAGATGTGTAAGATTATTGGTGCTGACCGTTGGCTGAAAGTTCCTGCTAAAGACATTTTAGGTCGGATGCAAGGGGAAATTGACTATGGCGATGGTCGCAAAGAAAGCAAGGCTGACATCTCCATGAAGTTCTGGAACGACTCGGCTTCTTATCCGTTTAAGAGCCATGATTTGTGGTTTGTGACGGAGGATATGCGCTGGGGTTATTTAGCCGCTGATACTGATGCCAAGAAATTGGTAGATGCCGTCAACCGCGAAGATCTCTGGAAAGAAGCTGCTAAAGCCATTGGTCAAGAAGCCGCTATTCCTAAGAGCACATCTCGTGGGGTTGAGACGTTCTTTGATGGCGTGAAATTTGACCCTGAAAATCCTGCCGAATATCTCAAAGGATTGAAGATCAAGAAGGCTTAATTTTATCGCGTAAGCAAAGGCAGAGAGTCTTTACCTAAAGTATTTTCTGACCTTTGCTTAGCTTAAGTTCGAGAAATTCCCTTATACCTGCCCCTATTAACCCAAGGAGAAATAAATCATGGCTGCTCAAAGCGTTCCTTCTCGATTTTCTATGGATAACATAACTAAATTCTTACAAGAACAAGCTAAACAATTTTTGCCGCCCATCATAGCGCTGGTGCTGTTGCTAGGACTATGGCAGTTTTTATCTTCAGGAGATAAGCCGCCATTACCGCCACCAACTAAAGTTTGGTCGGAATGCCAAGAATATATCTGGAATCCATTTTTTGATCGCGATATTTATGATGTCAATCAAAAAGAAAAAATCGATAGCCCAGCCAATAAAGCTCTCAAAGATAAACTGAGCATTGACAAGGGGTTAGGAATCCGCACCGCTGTGAGTTTGAAACGGGTGGGCATTGGTTATACGGCATCAGCAATCGTGGGTATTGGCGGCGGCATTGTGATTGGCACAAATATGTTTTTATATCGCGCCTTTGACCCCATCTTTCAGGTATTGCGGACTATTCCGCCTTTAGCTTGGCTACCGATTGCGATGGCGTTATTTCAGGGCATGAAAGAATCACTCAAACCCTTAGGTTTAGAAGTAACGGAAATGGCGGCATTATTCGTAATCTTCATTACTGCGATTTGGCCCATTTTGATGAATACCGCCGTCGGCGTGCAACAAGTCCCCCAAGATTATCGCAACGTATCTAGGGTTTTACGGTTAGGCAAGCTAGATTATTTCTTGATGATTTTATTACCTTCAGCGGCTCCTTATATTTTCACTGGTTTACGCATTGCGGTTGGTTTATCTTGGTTAGCAATTGTGGCGGCGGAAATGCTGACCGGTGGCGTGGGCATTGGGTTCTTTATTTGGGACAGTTACAACAGCAGCAAATATAGTGAATTAATTTTAGCCTTGGTTTACATCGGGCTAATTGGTTTTGTTTTGGATAAAGTGGTGTACTTCATCAGCAAAGTAACGGTGCAATCGGATTCGTAGGCTGATGCTACTCGCCCCATCACCATCCATCAATTCAATTAAGTAATTATTTCTTTCCAGACCTAAATTCCCACTCTGTAGATTCTTTGGATTGATCTGACAGATTTAACCGAATTTACCATCTATGCAAGTCATTTCACCGCAACCAATGTCACAGCCTACCGTTACCAATCAATCAGACCATGATTTAGTCACCAAATCTTTGCCTAAGGAGCCGCTGCTGACCTTAGCAGGAGTAGGTAAGATTTATCCGACTAAACGTGGCCCATACACCGTATTAGAGAACATCAACGCTGAATTTTATAGTGGCGAATTTGTGTGTGTGATTGGTCACTCTGGCTGTGGCAAATCCACGTTACTCAATATGATTGCCGGCTTTACCAAAGCCACTAGCGGTGAGATTTGTCTGCGTTCCGAACCGATTCGCCGCCCCGGACCAGATCGGATGATGGTATTTCAAAATTATTCTCTATTGCCTTGGATGACTGCTTTAGAGAACGTTTATTTAGGAGTCAAACAAGCCTATCCGCAAAAGTCCAAAGCTGAGAATCTGCAAATTGCCAAAGAGCATTTAGAACTAGTGGGTTTGCATGAGGCGATGGGCAAAAAACCGAAGCAATTATCCGGCGGGATGCGGCAACGGGTGGCGATCGCTCGCGCCCTAGCGATGCGCCCTGAGGTGCTGATTTTGGATGAACCCTTTGGCGCTCTAGATCCGATTACCCGCGAGGAATTGCAAGAAGAATTGTTATCCATTTGGCGCGAAAATCGGGTGACGGCATTAATGATTACCCATGAAATTGACGAAGCGATTTTCCTCTCGGATCGCATTGTGATGATGACCAATGGCCCAGCAGCCACCATTGGTGAAATTATCGAAGTACCTTTTGAGCGTCCCCGCAATCGCAAAGCAATTTCTGAGGATCCGCGCTATTACCAATTACGGAACTATCTATTAGATTTTCTCTATCATCGCTTTGCCTTAGACGATACTGCGGAATAGCCTTACTCTATAAGCTTGAATCTATCAGTCAATTTAACGACTCCTATTCTCGATGCTCATATGCTCAATGATATTTCTGGTGATAGCAGTCAATTGCCCCATTATCGCCATTGCATAAATTCATCGCAAACACTATTATTCCCCCTTTTTCCCCAATCCCATGACTTACCCCAACTGCGCGTTACCTCAAGAGCCAAGCTTTCTAGAAATTGATCACGTTGATCGCGTATTTCCCTTAAAAAATGGCGGTACTTATTCCGCCCTCAAAAATGTTCATTTAGAAATCAACCGGGGTGAATTTGTAACCATCGTGGGACATTCTGGCTGCGGCAAATCCACGTTGCTCAATATCATTGCGGGGTTAGATCATTCCACTAAAGGCGGGATTGTTTTAGAGGGTCGTGAAGTCAGAGATCCGGGTCCAGATCGGATGCTTGTCTTCCAAAATCATTCCTTATTACCTTGGTTAACAGTGCGCCAAAACATTGCTTTAGGGGTAAATCGGGTCTTACGTCACCTATCAAAGCCAGAACGAGGGCAATTAGTTGAAGAAGCAATTAGCTTAGTCAGTTTAAATCATGCGGCTGACAAGTATCCTAGGGAAATTTCCGGGGGGATGAAACAGCGGGTGGGCATTGCGCGGGCATTGGCAATCAAACCGAAGGTTCTGTTATTAGATGAACCCTTTGGCGCATTAGATGCCTTGACCCGAGGGCGGTTACAAGAACAATTGATGCATATCTGTAATCAATATCAGATTTCCGCTGTGATGATTACCCATGATGTAGACGAAGCTTTATTACTCAGTGATCGAGTAGTGATGATGACCAATGGGCCTGATGCACGCATTGGACAAATTATGAAAGTGGAATTACCACGCCCAAGGGAACGGATGGAAGTGGTAAACAATCCCAATTATTACCGGATGCGTGGGGAAATGGTGGAATTTTTGGATCGCCAGAAACGCCTCAAAGCAGAGCGAGCCAAAAAGCAATCTATGGCAGTGGTTAGTTTGGGGAATTTAGAGAAAGTCAATTTAACCCTTGGTTTTATTCCTTTGACTGACTGTGCGCCATTGGTGGTAGCCCAAGAAAAAGGGATTTTCCGTAAATATGGTTTGGATGTCACTTTATCGCGGGAAGGTTCTTGGAATAGTATTGCCGAAGGAATTAGAGAAGGTCGTTTAGATGCGGCACAAATGGTAACAGGAATGCCTTTGGCCCTGACCGTAGGCATGGACAACAAGCCGCCCATAACTGTGTGTAGTGCTTTAACCCTGAGTCGTAATGGTAATGCGATCACCATTAGTCGAAAACTTTATGAAGCTGGTGTCTCTAACTTAGAGGGATTGAGAAAATATTTACAGAGTCATCAAGATGGCAATACAGAAGATTCTCCCCTACCTGCAATGGCAATGGTACACCGGGCTTCAATGCATAATTTGCTATTACGTCATTGGTTAGCCAGTGGACAAATAGAACCAGATCGGCAAGTGGAAGTCTTAGTCGTACCGCCTGCGCAAATGGTTTCCAATTTGATGGCAGATAATATCATCGGCTATTGTGTGGGGGAACCGTGGAATTATCGTGCCGTGCATCAGAATTTGGGCGTGGTGATTGCTACAGGCATGGATATTTGGTCAGCCCACCCTGAGAAGGTTTTGGGGGTGAGTCAAGATTGGGCAAAGCAGTATCCTCATAGTTATTTAGCTTTAGTCAAATCTTTATTAGAAGCTTGCCAGTACTGTGAATCTGCGGCAAATCGTGAAGAATTATTAACGATTCTGAGTCGCCCTGAGTATCTCAACCTTGATCCGTTGTATATTCGCACCGGTTTTGCTGGCCCTTATCGCAAAGGCACAGGGGATTCTTTATTTATGCAGGACTTTTTCTTGTTTGCGAAAGATAATGCACCCCGTCGCCATGAGCATTTATGGGTGCTAACTCAGATGGCCCGTTGGGGTTTAGTCAAATTCCCGTCTAACTATGCTGAAGTATTAGATCAAGTAGTGGATTGGGAAGCCTATGATGCGGCATTAATGGAATTAGAATTGCCGATGACGATGGATAATCCTGATCAAATCAGTTTTGCTGATGGCACGACTTTCGATTTGACCGATCCAATTACCGCCTTGCAGCATATGCCATACAGCCGATTTAAGGAAGCGATTCCCTTTGAATTGGCTAAAAATGTGGAGAAAACCGCAGTAACCATTTAGTTATGACTAGTTTAACCAAAACCCTTTGTCCTTACTGTGGTGTGGGATGTGGTTTAGAAGCTTTACCTCATTCCATATCCGCTGATCAGTCCCAGACACCGGAAATTAGCTATAAAATCAGAGGTGATCGCCAGCATCCTTCCAGTCAAGGCATGGTCTGTGTCAAAGGGGCTACAGCCTATGAAGCAATCAATAAAGATCGGTTGCTCTATCCAATGATGCGAGAAGATTTGAGCCAACCGTTCCAGATTGTATCGTGGGATGAAGTTTTAGATTTTATTGTGGACAAGATTCGCAATATTATAGCGCGTCATGGGGCTGATGCCATTTGTATGTATGGCTCAGGGCAGTTTCAAACGGAAGATTATTATGTAGCGCAGAAGTTAATTAAAGGTTGTTTAGGAACGAATAACTTTGATGCTAATTCGCGACTGTGTATGTCCTCGGCGGTTTCTGGTTATAACAAAAGTTTTGGCGCAGATGGCCCGCCTTGTTGCTATGAAGATTTAGATTTAACCGATTGCGCTTTCATTATTGGCAGTAATACGGCGGAATGTCATCCGATTATTTTCAATCGATTGCGCAAACATCATAAAAAGAATGCCCACGTTAAGCTGGTGGTGATAGATCCTCGCCGCACTCAAACAGCAGAAGGAGCAGATTTACATTTAGCGATTAATCCGGGGACGGATATTGATTTGCTTAATGGCATCGCTTATCTGCTGTGGCAATGGGGTAAATATGATCATGCCTATATTGACCAATATACAGAAGGTTTTGCGGCATTTTTAGCTGTTTTACCGGAATATCCCCCCGCCAAAGTCGCGGCAAAATGTGGCATTACTGAAGAGCAATTACAACAGGCGGCTACTTATTGGGCACAATCAGAAAGAGTTTTATCCATGTGGTCGATGGGTGTAAACCAGTCTAGGGAAGGCACAGCGAAGGTGCAATGCATCATTAATTTACATTTGATGACAGCCCAAATTGGCAAGCCGGGAGCCGGACCCTTCTCTTTGACGGGACAGCCGAATGCGATGGGCGGTAGAGAAGCAGGCGGGTTAGCCCATTTATTACCCGGTTATCGTTCGGTATTGAATGCTGACCATCGGCGCGAATTGGAACAGGCGTGGGAATTACCAGCGGGGCGAATTGCGGTCCACAGCGGACGGACGGCATGGGATATTGTGCGCGGTCTAGAAGCTAATGAGATTAAACTGGTCTGGATTGCGGCGACTAATCCGGTGGTCAGTTTCCCAGATTTACCTAGAACTAAGGCGGCATTACAGCGATCGCCATTGACGATTTATCAAGAAGCTTATGATCCGACGGAAACCACGGCTTTTGCCCATGTGTTGCTGCCAGCGAGTCAATGGAGCGAAAAAACTGGCACTATGACTAATTCGGAACGGTGTGTTACCTTATGTCAGGCTTTTCAGGCAGCGGCAGGGGAATCACGACCGGATTGGGAAATTTTTGCGGAAGTGGGGCGGCGTTTGGGATTTACAGATCAGTTTAATTTTGCCAATTCAGCAGCGGTATTTGCGGAATTTGCTAGTTTGACGGCGGGGCGACCTTGCGATATGTCAGGATTAAGCCATGAATATCTGGCTCAAGTTGGGCCAACCCAATGGCCTTATCCAGCTAGGGAATCAACCATGACGGTGGGCGATAATGGCACGGCCGAGTCTATCCCTGAGCGCCTCACCAATAAACGTTTGTATACCGATCATCGCTTCCATACCGCTAATGGAAAAGCGCAATTTCGGGCATATCATAGTCAGGGTTTGTATGAGCCACCGGATGCGGCTTATCCTTTGGTGCTAACCATTGGGCGGCTTTATGGGCATTGGCACACCCAGACACGCACCGGACGGATTGATAAAATTCGGCAAATGTATCCGGAGCCATTGTTAGAGATTCATCCCAAGGATGCGGCTAAGTTGGGAATTGAATCTGGGGATTGGGTATGGGTAAAGTCACGGCGCGGCGCGGCACATTTTGCGGTACTAATTACAGAGGCAATTACCCCTGGGGTGGTTTTTGTGCCGATGCATTGGGGCGCTCTGTGGGCAGATCATGCCGAAGCCAACAGCCTTACCCATGAAGGGGCAGATCCAGATTCCCAACAACCGGAATTAAAAGCCTGTGCCGTTAATTTGGCGGTAGATCTGGAGCGGCGGCTATTGTCCCGATCAAAAGCCCCCGAAAGTCGAGAAGATTTCAGGGGCTAAGTATAGATTAGGTTTTAAACGCTTACAGCAAACCAGCTTGACCCAAGCCCAAAATCATGCCTGCACCTAAAACATGACCAAAGCTACCCACCGCAAGCAATTCAGGTACGCCAAAACCTTCAAATAAACCAGGTAATGCCGGTAGGGTAGGGCCTACACCTTTGACTTGAATGGCATAGCGACCAATGGCTAAAACGAATAAATTGCAGGTAATCATGATCAAAGCCACGCCAAAAGACCAAGTGGGGGTCGCCGGTACGATAGCCAAAGGTAGGTTAATCATTAAATTCATCATGAAATTTAGTTAGATATATGAAGTAAAGTTAAAGAAAGATTTGTGTTAATGCCAAAGTCTAAGTAAAGAGAAAAGCTCTAGGGATATTAAGCAACAAAACTCAAATTTCACCCATAAATATTTGATCCATAAATCTAGCTATGAATTTCGACTATAATGCTTTGAGTTGAGGATGATTAAACATCACGCTCATCTAAGCAAATCATCGGGGGAGGAACTTTTAGAATCAGCTAAACATTTGAGCAATATAAGATCAATTAATTTGATCCGCTGGTTAGAAAATGAATTTTTCATCCAGTGCAATCAAGGATTAATTTGTCAAATATTGATTTATGGTTAAATTATTGATGGTCAAATCTAAGTCTTTGTACTTACTCAACTAGAAAATTATGCTGATCCTAGATGGCATTGGCAAATCATTGCAGAAATTCGCAAGCTAAATTGATAAAACTTAGTAATACGCAATATTGCTATCAAGGGGTGGTGGTGGTTACGGCAATATTTGAAACTGCTCTACACAGCGGCATTAACTCCCGCTATATTGCTTAAATAATCCGCCAAATTTTGTGCCTAATTGTGACAAAATATGTATCAGTTTATGGTTATCGGTTTATTTATAATTGAGTTGTAGATGTGCCAGTCAAGGCTGAAATATAGATTATTAGACTTATTTGACTTAATTTGCTGCTGGAATTAACTACGTTAAATTATTGCAGAGAGTATGTGTGGATTACTCTAGATTATTTCCCCCCTTATTAACATCGATGATATGTGGTTTGCTAACGCTCACGGGGAACGCAGCAAATCAATTTTCGGCTCTGGCTCAATCGGTCATTCCTGATAGTACTTTAGGGGCTAATTCATCTCGCGTTACTGCTGGTGTGACGATTCGAGGAATTCCCAGTGACCGCATTGATGGTGGCTTACAACAGGGAAGTCAACTTTTTCATAGTTTTAGTACTTTTGGTGTGGCTGCTGGTGCTGGGGTTTACTTTGCCCCTAGCAGTACAGTCACGAATATTTTTGCCAGGGTGACGGGGAATACGCCTAGCACTGTGGCAGGGACTTTGGGTGTATTAGGGAATGCCAATTTATTTGTGCTTAATCCTAATGGCTGGGTGTTTGCACCCACCGCGAGATTAGATGTGGCGGGTTCGTTGATTGTGAGCACGGCTAATTATGTCCGCTTTGATAATAACGAACAATTTGGGATCGGTGCTAATGGTGTTAGTACGCCCCTATTGGCGGTAACTGCACCGATAGGTTTAGGTTTCAATGCAACTAACAGCACCACTACAGACCAGATTTTAGTTAATGGTGTGCGGGGAGTGCGTAATACATTTGGTGATTTACTCAATAAATCTAGTGGTTTAATTGGAGCATCTGACCGGACTTTGGCTTTTGTGGGGGGCACACTTAACCTAGATGGTGCGGTAATTAGTCTGAATGGGGGACGTTTAGAATTAGGCTCAGTGGGGCGGCTAAATGATCAGACCCAAGAAGTGGCGATTAAACCCGTTGGCAATCGTTGGGTATTTGATTATCAAAATATCGCAACCTTCCAAGACATTACCCTCAAAAATGAAACGGGCATTGATGTCAGTGGCGCTGTCAACAATGGTGAGGTGCAAGTGCAAGGTCGGGCAATTAGACTTTTAGGGGGTTCGGAAATTGAAAACAATACCATTGGTTCGAGCCAAAACAATAGCACTTTGATTCGCGGCACAGAACTAGTGGAAATCAATGGCTTATCCCGCAATCAAGCTTTTTTATCAGCCTTGTATGCGGTGATATTACCCGGAGCAACCGGTAACGGCGGCAATATCACCATAGAAACTAAGGATTTTCGGCTATTGAATTCCGCCAATATTTCCGTCACTAATTTTATTAATGTAGGCGAAAAAGCCGGTAATTCTGGCAATGTAACGTTGACGGCTGATCTAGTTACCATCGGCTCGACTGGCGGATCAGTTTATGATACTGGTATTTTCGCGGGGATTAGTCGCGGTGGCACAGGCAAAGGCGGTAGCATCACAGTTAATGCAAATCAACTCAATATTATTGGCAATGGTATTTTATCCACTAGTACTTCGGGAGTGGGTCAAGCAGGGGACATCACTCTCAATATCAAAGACCAAATTATGATGATGGGGGATGGAGTCGGCGGCCGCACAAACGGCGTATTTGCGAGGGTCTTAGATAGTTCAAGTGGCAATGGTGGGAATGTCTTGATTAATACCAATGCTCTGATCATCGGCGATGGGATGTTGATCAATCTCAGTACCAATGGAGTCGCTAATGCTGGCAAATTAACCATTAATGCCCGAACTGTTGATTTATCAGGCACAGGCACAGGACTATATGCCAATGTTGGGGCTTTAGCCACTGGTAAAGGCGGCAACATTGAGATCAACAGCCAAGACACTAATCTGCGTAATGGGGCAACAATTACCACTAGTGATATAGCGGGAAAAAAAGGAGCCGGAAATATTATCGTCAATGCTGATTGGCGCTTATTTTTAGACAATGGCGCAACAATTAAATCTGAAAGTGCCGCCGGAGCCGAAGGCAATATTAGCCTCAAGTCTACGGCTACCATCTTGCGCCACTTCAGTCAAATTACTACCAATGCCACAAAAAACGCCACCGGAGGCAATATTAACCTCGACACAGGTAGCTTAGTCCTATTAGAAAGCAGCGTCATTAGTGCCAATGCGGTGCGTGGGCGTGGCGGCAATATTAGCATTACTGCGCAAGGGGTATTTAGCACCGCAGACACACGCATTACCGCTAGCTCTGAGTTAAAAGGGCAAGACGGGTTGGTACGGATTCGCACCCCTGATGCGTTGGTGCAAAATTCACTTGTCAGCATTAATACTAACTTAGGGGAAGTGCAACAAACCCTTGCTGGTAGTTGTTTAAATCGTCAAAATGGTAGCCGTGCCAATTCAAATAGCTTTAGCGTCACCGGCACTGGGGGAATCCCACGCACTCCCATCGATGAATCTGCTTACAGCCGCTATGGTGTGGTGTCCATTGCCGACTTGCAGGGTGGGCAGCCGATCACCACTGCACCTTCTAAACCCCAACTGCCCGCATCGCAGCAGAACCAAAAGCCAAATATCTTGCCCCCAATACCTTTTGCTCCCATTGCCACATTAATGCCGACTACCGAAGCACCACTCCAAGAAGCAGATACCCTCAGCGTGACTAGCGATGGCCGGATTATTTTAGGGGCAAATCCCCTAGAAATAGCTGAGGGAGTGCTGCGTAAACCCAATATGGCTAATACTGGCGATTTAGTGTGTGATCGATAGCTAATCTTGATTACAGTTCACTTCATCTAACCATATCTAACGATGATCTTTCAACTTTCTTCTTCCATTTGGGCGACAATTACGGCCACGATGGCAAAAGCTAAGGTGAGGGGTAATGGGTTCTGCCACAGCCAACAAACTAAGGCAGCAGTTGCGGAAATCCCCACAGCCACCAAAGACCAAAGACGCTCTTCGGGACTCATGCCTTTAGCTGCTTTGATGGCAAGTAGCGTATCGGTTGGGATGGGGACAGGCATCACTGCCGCTGGCGGAAAGGCCCAATAATTAGCAGTCCGTTCTACAAATAAATCAGTCCAGCCCTGATTTTCGCACCACTCTAAAACCCATTCGTCACAAAAACGCTTAATAGCCATAGGAAATTCTTGAATTAACTCAAATACGCGCACCTACCTTATTGATTAGCAAACATTTATGGTTCTTGTCCAGAATATTACTAAGACGTATTTAGTCGTAATACTCTTTAATATAGTTAATTAAGAATAGTTAATCAAAATTAGAATGGGACGGTTGAAAAGCGAGCAAATGCTTCACTTTTAATTCGCTATGGTGGGGCTAATACCTAATACTCGGTTTAGATTTCGTTCTCCCTACCATACAGCGCTATTTTATACCGTTGTCTCAAAATCTAATCCATATCTTAAGCAACTGCTCCTAAACTGACCGCCATAGTTCTCTAGTATTCAATCGTCATGGTCTCAAAGCCATTAGCGCCCGAAGAACTTGCTTGTTTAGGAGCCAATTTACGGGATTTGGGAACTTTACTAACACTAGTAGTAGAGGTTTTCACTGTTTCATTAAAAACCGCCACTAAATTGGCTGGCAAATGCAAATCAGCTAGTTCTACGGCATTCTCACTGGCGGCATCCTCAAGCCGAGACAAATCTCGATCCAATTCGGCTAGGCGCTGTAACACTTCCTTTTGCCGCTCACTGAGGCGAACTAATTCCTGTTGCAGCCGTTCTTTCTCATTAGCCAACTGATGCATTTGAATATAAATTGCTGAAGGAGTAGAGCGTAAAGGAATGGAGCGCAACTTAGGCTGAATTCGCTTTTGAGGAGCGTTCGACATGGGGATTCTCCGCCGAATGTAATAGAAATGTAATAGAAATTGATGATTTATGAATGCTTTATTGATGATTTATGGTTGAGCCAAAACCGGCATGGTTAATCAGTGCCAGATTATGCCGATGGTATATCAGAAGCTACCCATAAAGCAACCATGTTCTCAAGTTTAGCCCACTGCAAGATCATCCCTAGGGAGTTTTGGGGTTATTTGACTCAAAGAATAGCTTGTAAAGCACATAACCCACTAGAGCCATAATGCTGATGGAAATTATCGCCATGACTGCTTTGAAGACAAAGTTTAACAGGCTAAATGTAATTAAACCAAGCACCACAATGGCGATAACTTTCACAGGCCCAGTTAAGCTATTGATCCATTCAACTAAACCAGCCAGCCCTTGTTTGGCAGTTTCTACGCCCTGTTGCATCCCCACGACTTCTGGCTCGGCCCGTTTATTGGGTTCGCCAGCAGGGGGGCGATTTTTCATGACTTCCTGCTCTAATTGCCGAAAACGTTCTTCTAAATCATCAGGTTTGTTCATGGTGGGCACTGACCAATTAAAAATATAACTAAACTTAACTAAAATAATACTTACTAAAATACCTTTAGTAGCTGCTATTTACTAGATTTACCACTCCTCGCTCTGGGCTGGGATTCTTTTCATTAATAATTTGCCCTGTAGTTACAGGCTTTGACTCACAAGCATAGAGGCACAGACATTGCATCAGTCAATAAAACTTAACATGGGACTAAATGAGAATCTCTTAGGCATAAATTATAACTCTAATTAACTGGATTGAAGCCAACAGTGACAACTACGCTTCTATAACTCAGTCACTTTCAGAAATATGAAAAGAGTTTGAGAAAAGAGCCTGTAAAACTCTATGGTAGCAACTAGAAGCAGTTCCTAATATCTAACGGCGACCTTAAGAACTCAAAGAGAACCAGCAACGCAACCTCAAGGGATGCAAATCGCTCCAAAGCACCCATCACATCGCCTTATTTGTAAAGCCGCTAAAATCCTTCACCAAGTTTGTCAATTTGCCGCTAAAGCGATCAAAATGGGGTGCGCCGTCAATGCCCATTAAGTCAACCCATTCCCAAGGCTAGCTCATGGTTTAGCTCGTTATGGGCATAATGGCTAACACGAACCCAACCCATTAGAATTTGAGTAAGCTATAGTAAGAACTCAAGTTAGAAATTAAACTAATCATCCCCAACTCATAGGACGACCAAGGAAAAGACCCGTATGCCTTCAGCCGCTGATAAAAATCTCCTTATGGCCCAACCCTCAAGGTTTGATGTGCTGGGGCAGAATGTCGCGCTAAACCCAAGTTGTAACCAAAAGTCTGCCGATCCGGCTTGGGCCAAGCGCCTGTTACATAATCTGAAACACTCATGGCAGCAGGGAACTTGGGGCAAGATGAGTCGCCAAAAACTCAGCCAAACTGCTATGGTGCTGGCTTTGGCTTTATCCCAGACCGTAGCTGTGCTGCCGGTTCGCGCCGAAACCCAACCCGAACCGATCAAATATAGCGAGTTCATTGATTTAGTTAAAGCTAAGAAAGTCCAAAAAGTAGACCTTGAGAGTAATAACCTAGCAGCAGAAGCGGTGGTAGAAGGCAATCGCCGCGTGCGTGTGGACTTGATCGCTCGGGATGGCAATGCTGATTTTCTCGCCACTCTAAAAGAAAATAATGTCGATCTGGGGGTAAAAACGCCCCAACAAACTTCCGGTTTATGGCAACTATTTACGAGCTTGTTTTTGCCGATTTTGTTGGTGATTTTAGTGCTGGTGTGGGTGCGCCGTCTCAACAATGGACCTAATGGCCCGAACCAAACCTTAAATTTTGGCAAAAGCCGCGCCAGATTTTCCCCCGAAGCCAAAACCGGCGTAATTTTTGATGACGTAGCAGGCATTGAAACTGCTAAAGAAGAACTTGAAGAAGTTGTTTCCTTCCTGAAACAGCCGGATCGGTTTACGGCCGTCGGGGCAAAAATTCCCAAGGGTGTGTTGTTGGTCGGGCCCCCTGGTACAGGTAAGACTCTATTAGCTAAAGCCATTTCTGGGGAAGCAGGAGTACCATTTTTCTCCCTCTCTGGCTCGGAATTTGTGGAAATGTTTGTCGGTGTTGGGGCTTCGCGGGTGCGGGACTTGTTCCAACGGGCCAAAGAAAATGCCCCTTGTATTGTTTTTATTGATGAAATTGACGCGGTGGGGCGGCAGCGGGGCACGGGCATCGGCGGCGGTAATGATGAACGGGAACAAACCTTAAACCAGTTGCTGACCGAAATGGATGGTTTTCAGGGCAACACGGGGGTAATTATTATTGCAGCGACGAATCGCCCTGATGTACTTGATGCGGCTTTGTTGCGTCCGGGGCGGTTTGATCGCCAAATTACCGTAGACTATCCCGACCTCAAGGGGCGAATGGCCATTCTCAAAGTCCATGCCCGTAATAAAAAACTGGGTGAAGATGTTTCCTTAGAGTCAGTGGCCCGGCGTACCCCCGGATTTGCCGGAGCAGACTTATCTAATTTGCTCAATGAAGCCGCCATCTTGACCGCTCGCCGCCATAAAAACGCCATCGGTGAGCCGGAAATTGCCGATGCCATTGATCGTATTACCATTGGTTTGAGTATGCGTCCCATGCTCGACGGCACGAAAAAGCGTCTCATTGCTTACCATGAAGTGGGTCACGCCCTATTGCAAACCTTATTACAGCACGCTGATCCCCTCGATAAAGTCACAATTATTCCCCGCTCTGGTGGTGTGGGTGGTTTCTCGCGCCGCGTGCCCCCCGATGAATCCGGTTTAGAAACCCGTGCCAATATTTTGGCCATGATCACCGTGGCTTTGGGAGGACGAGCCGCCGAAGCCGTCTTCTTTGGCGATGCCGAAGTAACTAATGGAGCCGCCGGTGATGTGGAACAAGTTGCCCAACTAGCACGTTTGATGGTGACCCGCTTGGGGATGTCGCCTTTAGGGTCATTTGCCATTGAAAGTGCCAGCAATGAGGTATTTCTAGGACGGGATTTGATGCCCCGCTCTGAATATTCCATCAAGATGGGCGATCGCATTGATCAACAAATTCGGCAAATTGCCAAGGAATGCTATGCCACAGCGAAGAGCATCATTTTCAAGCATCGGGAGTTATGCCATCGTTTAGTAGACACCTTACTAGAGGTGGAAACCCTTGATGGTGAAGAGTTCCGCCGCATCGCCGCTGAATATACAAGCGTACCTGATAAACAGCCGACCAAGATTAAGTTCTAGTTTGCTTGAATAGGGCAATTTTGGGGCAGGTCAGTTTGACAGATTGCGTCCCACTAAGTCCGATTAACATTAAATTACGGTTGAAATTATGGTTGCCCCTTAGGGACTAGGCGATCATAGTAGACCTGTGAGAAAATAGAGCCTAATCTTGATGGATGCCAGTTATAATTTGCCATGAGCTAGTTTCAATTGCATGGTTATGCTTGGCATCCTGTCAAAATATCGCGCCAAAATATTTTGTGTTTTGATATTGCGTATTTTGCGCCCTTAACCTAGCTAAAAATCTCCCTCGAAAAATCTGCCTCAAAGCTTCGTTGCTAAAAGTTATCTTGTTAAAGTCGTGACTAGAGAAATTCGCCCCCCCAAAGCAGCCCTGCCCACATCTGTGCCAAACCTGATGATTGGACTATGGCGGGGTTTGCTGCGAGACCAAGTTTTGCCCTCTTGGTCAATTGCTTTGTTGGTGTTGATGGTGATGCTGATCTGGAATTGGCAGTTGATGTTGGCTTTGGGGATGGGGGCACTGGCTATGGTCACTGTGTACATCTTGCAAGACGGTTATGGCTCTAGTCTTACGTCAAGGTTGCAGCGCCTGTTTTCGAGTCATTTGCGCTCTTTGACCTTAGCAGTTTTGGCTGGGGTATTAGCGGTGGTAGTTACAGCTATATCTTTAGGGATTTATACCAGCATGGCTAATCACTGGCTCGCTGGTGGCATTGTGATGCAGTTAGCCGCTAGTGTGGGAATTTTCTTCTTTTTGGTGCGGCAAAGTATTCAACAATGGCGGGTCAAGCAAGAAGATCGCTTTAGCCAGTGGATGCATCAAATTGCTTCTGATAATGAACTAGAGCGTTTGGTGGCGATGCAGGGCTTGTATGACAGTGTGCAACAACAGCAATTATCTCCAGCCAAAGAAACCGCTTTAGTGCAGTGTTGCCAGATTTTGCTCAACCATGAGACAGAACCCTTGATTCGTGAAGTGGTTCTAGATACCCTCCAAACTTTAAACTTACGTCGCATTACCCCCAGCCCAGAATCAATCCAAGCATAAATCTGGGCAGTGTCATCAACGCTTCTCTGATGATCCCATGCCGTAGCACAACTCCAAAACCGCCGTTTGCAGTGTGGGAATTTCCTCCCGACCAATTTTGAGATCGGCTTCTAGCTGCAAAATGCGCCCCATCGCTTTAATCAATGACTTGCCTTGCACCTGTTGCAACTCTTGTTTAAGAAAATACACTCGCTTGGGATTGCCCAACTCCGCCGCAGTAGCAATAGCACTATCGTCCCGTTCGCCCCCTTCTAGTAATACCTTCACCCAAGTCCAGAGCCGAAACTGACTCACCAACGTCGCCACAATCCGCAAGCCTACTTCATTATTATTGATCAATTCCATCAGCAAATCTAAAGCTTGGGTGCTATTACCTTTGAGAATTGCCGTAGCTAGTTGCAGGGCATTATGGGCACTTTTAGGAATTAATGGCGCAATTACCGCCGCATCAAGGGGCTGATCCCCAGTACGCAACAACTGTAACTTATGCAACTCGCTATAAAGGCGGCGCGTGTCATTACCAATGGCATCGGCTAAAAGATTGACCGCCCCATCAGTTAAAGGTAATTCCAGTTCTTTGGCGGCTTGGCGAACTAGCTGGGCTAGGGCATCGGTTTTCCAAGGGGGAATCGTGCTAAATTCCACAAAGCTGGCATTTTTCTGTAGGAACTTAGTGGATTTAATTCTGCCATCAAATTTTTGGTCAGCAGTGATTAACAAACAAGAATTTTCGGGCAAACATTCTAAAGTTCGTTCTAATTCCTTGAGTAAGCCATCGGAACAACGGGCCGCCAAAACCGTCTGAGATAGCCAAGTCAAGCGGTTTCCCATGCCAAAAGGTGGGGTGACAGCTTGGCTAAGTCCGTCGCTAACTTTTTCTTCAGTATTAGCCACTATTTTGGTGTAGTTAAAATCGCGCCAAGCCGGATCGACTAACTTTTGCTCTAACTTATTCACTGCTTGGGCTAACTGATACTCATCATCGCCCCAATAAACATAGGTTGGCATAGGCAATTCACCAATTAACAGCACCGATTATGGTTAGTCAAAGAATCATCGAGGCATAAAATTTAGGGGCAAATTAGTGGCAAAATTGAGCGCGAAACCAACAAAATAATTTTAATTATTGATGATGCGTAACTTGGCTGATGGCATCTCTTTTGTTTAATTATTCTCGTTTATTCGCCACAATTCACTTATAGATTGAGTAATTTTAGGGATATGCAACAGCTATGTAAAGCTGTATACAGAACATATAACACCTTGGGCTTTGTACTAACTTTGTACGCTACTTTGTCTGAGTAAAACTACTACTAGCAAGCATCATAGTCACCCACTGATCATTTAGTGACATGGGTAATCCGGTAGATATGGGCCTTGCATATTGATTGGCATTGTATGATATTTAGCAATTATGTGGTGTGATCCAAAATTTGTTTTAGGGGTGCAATGATTACCAAAAGCCGAATCAGCCGTGCGCGTAACTTTCTCTCTACGACGCAGCCGCGAGCAACGTGGTACACAAGTTGGGGGAAGCGACTCTTTGATATTTGCTTTTCCCTCCTTGTCCTAGTCCTTTGCGCTCCGATTTATCTCTTGATTGCCTTGGCGATCGCCCTAACTTCGCCGGGCCCGATATTTTTCATTCAGGTGAGAGTGGGCAAGAATAATCGTTTATTCCGTTGCATTAAGTTCCGCACGATGGTTGTCGGCGCAGATCGCATTCTCAATGAAATGCTAGAAAATTCTGAGGCAAGTCGTCGCGAATTTGAGCAAACTTATAAACTCAAAGACGATCCGCGCATTACTCCCATTGGTAAGTTTTTGCGCACGACGAGCTTAGATGAATTTCCGCAATTTTGGAATGTATTAATGGGGCATATGAGTGTAGTGGGGCCCCGTCCCCTTGTGCCCGCTGAATTAGTCCGTTATGGCTCAAGTATTCACAAAGTTTTGACCATTCGCCCCGGAATCACAGGGTTATGGCAGGTATCAGGGCGTAATGATATTCCTTATCCAGTACGGGTGCAGATTGATACCAACTATGTCCGGCGGTTTAGTTTCTGGTTGGATATGAATGTAGTGTGGAAAACTATTGCAGTAGTTTTATTTCCTAGAAATAACGGTGCTTACTAATAACCATGAGAATTTGAGGAGCATCAAATCAGCAATTAGGTTAGCAATGTTTTATGGCAATCAGCGGGGGGAATTGCCATTGCCACGACCGATCATGGCTAAGGTTAATCAATCTAGTGCCTTAGCCACCAATCTGTGACATGGTGCGGCCATAGCTACTAGTCAAACCATTCCCCCGATCTCGATCTTTGAAATTAATTTCGGTTTTGAGTTGCAGCAAATCCATCACCATCTGGCGTAATTTTGTCGAGTTAGCCCCCTGACGTAAATGATTTCTGAGATCGATCTGACCGGTTTCATTGAGCAAACAAGGGCGGAGCCAACCATCCGCCGCCAGACGTAACCGATTGCATCGATCACAAAAGCATTCAGACATTTGGCTAATAAAACCAAGGGTTCCTTTGGCCCCCGGAATTTGAAACACATCGGCAGGGCCATTACCCCGACAATTGCCCTCGGTTAAACCATAGCGGCTTTGGATTTGGCTGCGTAATGTGGCAGAGTCTACCCAACCCTTTTGCTCAAATAGGGGCGTATTCCCAATGGGCATAAACTCAATAAAGCGAATGTGCCACTGTCGCTCAAGACTCAGGGCGGCTAAATCCAGAATTTCGTGATCATTCACCCCCGGGATCACCACAACATTTAATTTCAAAGGATCAAAACCCACGGCATGGGCGGCTAAAATGCCTTGCCAAACTTTCTGCCAGTGATTCCGTCCCGTGATTTGCCTAAATACATCGGCATCAAGGGAGTCAAGGCTGATATTAATCCGATGCAAACCCGCATCATAGAGATCCTGCGCCATGCCAGCCAACAGATAGCCGTTAGTCGTGAGGGAAATATCTTGAACTTGGGGGATTTGTCTGATGCGTTGAACTAAAGATGCTAAATCTTGCCGTAGGAGTGGCTCCCCTCCGGTGAGGCGAAATTTCGTAAATCCTAAGGGAACGAAAACTTCAGCTAGTAAGTGAATTAATTCGTCATTGGTGAGATAGTCTTGATTTTGAATGTAGTCAAAATGTACACCTTCGGGCATACAGTAACTACAACGAAAATTGCAGCGATCAATCAGACTAATGCGCAGATAATCGATAGATTGGGGATTCACAGGTCATCTAGCTCATAAAAGATGCTCACAAAATGCCTTGTGATCCTAGCTTAATTGCTGAAGCAATAGCAGGAAGATTACCTGCTAGTAGAGGCGCAAAAACAATAATTCTTAATAAATGTCGTAATTTATGGGTCGCCCGGGATTCGAACCCGGAACTAATCGGTTAAAAGCCGAGTACTCTACCGTTGAGTTAGCGACCCGATGGATTTAATTGTCTTTGAGATGAACTCTTTTACTTTGCCTGACCTAGACCATGATTGCGCTTACTTTGCAGTAATAACTAATCCGAGAAATCGATCCAAAATTGATTTAAATAGATCTATGATTCAGCGGGTCAAGGGTTTGATGACAGCTTTTTGGAGTGTCTCAAACAGCGCTTTATTTTAGGCGCTTAGCTAGTGTAACACAACTGTCACCATTGACAATACCCAGAGTTAATATTTTTTAGACTCAAATCTAGGCTGGGGAAAGCAGAAAAATTTTTCTTATTCCCTCTCCCGTCTTGGGAGAGGGTTAGGGTGAGGGGCTATTACATCATTGAACTGACGTTAAATCAACTGCATTTCCCTAAGAAACTTCTGGCGCGACGGTTGCGACTGGCTTAGGAGTCGCATCACTGGAACGCTTAGGCAAACGGCGCATCGATTTAATCATGCCATCTAAGGCGGCTAGATCAAAATTATCCTGCGCTCCATAACGCCAACTCTGATAAATTCCTGTGATATGTCGAATTTTATCTAAACTAACTGATGGTTCGAGTTGCTGCTCTAGCCATTGCAGATATTCAAAAGGGGTATAGTGGGGCGCTTTAGCTAAGCCTTCCTCTGCCAACCGCTGCAACATTTGAGTGTAAATCCGTTGCACTGGATGCATCCGCCGTAGGGTTTGGTAACGTCGCCAAGTTTGCCACAGTTGCCATAATAGCCATCCGGCCAAAAGCACCCCAAATAAAGCGGCAATACCGACGATAATTCCGGCGGCCCCTAGTTCATTGAGCCAAGCTATAAATGACATTAATGCTTTGCCCAAATTGCTAAAGATCGCGCCGATAAAGCCCACCACCGGCGCAGGCAAGAAACCGGCGATCCATTGCCAGAAGCTTTGCAACACGCTGAAGGTGCGATCTTCTTCGACTGAGGTGGGGAATAAGGGCCGTGTGGGGACAGGATCAAAAGCTAGCCAGCCGTAACCAGGGAAAAATGCTTCCGCTAAGGACATGGCATCGGTGTTATAGACCTCATACAAGCCAGTAAACGGATTAAATTTACCCGGAGCAAAGCCCACGGCATAACGGGTGGGAATGCCTAATGAGCGCAACATTAGTACTAGGGTTGAAACAAATTGCCCTTCTTGGCCGCCTTTTTGATCGAGGAATCGCTCGACAACGCTAGTTTGTCCAGGTTCTAAAGACCAGTTTTGAATGGTGTAACGCTGTTTGAGTTCTTGGGTTAAAAATAACGCGATGTCGTAGGGATTATCTAAATTTAAGAGTTTTCCTGAAGCCGGATTTTTGGCATTATCTAGCCAAGAATGGGCTAAAACTGCTAATTTAGCCGAGGTTTGCGGTGGCACGCTCAGGTAATACCGCTGTAATAAACGGGGATAATTTCGTGAGGTTTTGATTAAACCGTCTCGCTCCCGTCGCGTCACCGCCGAAATTACCGTATAAGTTAAATTATTCGGTAATGGCCCTGGCCCGCGTATAGTGCCTTCTAGGTCGTAATCAATTTCTTCCGAGGGGAAAAATAACCGATAGGGTGTTGCCGCAGCAGGGACAAGATTAGGGAAATTTTGGGTGGTCAGGGTATAAGTCTGGATTACCTCTTGGGTATGGCGGGGATCAATTAATTGCTCGGCAAAATAGGGTAAGAAAAATTCATAATTCCAGAAGCTACGGCGAATGGTGCGGATTTGTTCTTTATTGTTGCGGGAGACGCGCCAGCCTTTGCCCGTAAATTCGTCATAGGCCATGACCCGCCAGAATAATTCCGCTTGGGAACGCACCCGCATCACCAGTTCCGGTTTGCGAGGGCGTGGTGCAGTTTGGCTGGTGTCAATTTCTGGGGCAAATAAAGGCGGTAAAACTTCTTCTTGCTGTTGTCCTCCTTGACCGCCGCCACCACCACCGGAGCCAATTTCCCCTACTTGTCCCGAATTTTGATTGCCGCCTGATCCTGGGCGGTTTTGCTGTCTAGAAATAATGCCGCCTCGAGGAATTTCCCGCCGCACTGCCATGCCGGAACTAACGGGAAAGTTGCGTAACTGATAACCGGGCAGGCGCGGTAAAAGGGCAAAAATGGTTAAGCCTAAAGCCAACACCGCTCCCAAAAAGCCCAATAATGGCAAAGGACGAATCCCCAACCGCTCTAACTGAAAGCCTTGGGTAGGTAGTTTGAGCCGTGAGCGGTGATCTAGCACCATCACCGGTAAAGATAGGGCTAAAAATACAACCAGCAACAAGGCAAAAATCATGGTCTGACTCAAGGAAGCCGCCATCCCCATCAAAATCATACCGATCACAATGGAATAGCCCAAATCTTTACGGCGCGGTAAGTCGAAGCTGTGCAATACCTGCAACTGAATCAACAATCTGGCCAGCAATAGTCGAGTTTCTTCGCTTTGGGTGACTAAATCGGTTAAGAAAATTACTAGCATGGCAATCATGGCTAAAGCGATCAACGCCTTTACCAAAATATTGCGTCGCCGTCGGGCATACCAACCCCATGCCGCACCGATGGCGCTAAGGGGAATCGCCCACAGACTGTTATTGGTGCTAGCCACAATATCTACTGTGCCAATGCTGACGAATACCAATACCTGCACTAATACCCGAAATAATAAGGAATCCTCTGGCTGAAATGAGGCGGGTGAGTCATCGATATTCGCGACAAATGCCGCTGGCTTAGTTTTATCGGCAGAAGATTTGGTGAATTTTCGTTTTAGCTGCGCTAACCAAGGGGCTGGGCTGACAGGATCTGGCTTTGATGAGGACTTGAACGATGATTGCAGTGGGTTAGGGGGCGGCTCAAGCATGGCTATGACAGCATGATTTGATAATTAGGTGAAAAAATTAAATTGGTACAGTCCCAATTATGGCTAGATTTACCAATCAGTAACTCAAGCTTGATCCCTATCTTACCCATATCATCCCAAGACAAGACTTAACCGGCGCTAAACCAGAAATTAACGTCAGTTCGATGATTTAGCAGACCCTCACCCTAACCCTCTCCCAAGACGGGAGAGGGAATAAGAAAAATTCCTCTGTTTCCCGTTCTCCCAGAGCGAGAGAAGGGGAGCAGGAGACATTTTTAGCTTTTTCCTTGTTCCCCTCTCCCTTTTTGGGAGAGGGGCTAGGGGTGAGGGTCTTATAACCTTCTGCGTAACATGAGTTACATTCTGTTCTATTGGTATGGCATACCCCATGAGCCGCCAAGATGCCTGCCCCCCAAGGATTTGTCATCAGACAATTTGATCCTAAAACTTTTTACTCAATTATCACCTGATAGCTAATAATTACCGATCAGCAGCACCGATCATTAGCCAAATTATTCATGTTTTCAGTGACTAATTGACCTACAAACTGAGCAATAACCAAGGTTATAATAAAATTTTACCGATTTTAGACTGATAAAAACATATTGCCACCGCATTTACTGATTTTTGAATTGGATTGAAATGTGCGTCGTGATACAATTTATAATCGTTATGTCCGGTTAATTGAGTATACAAACGGTCACAAACACGAATTAGATAAGTATGTAAGGTTATTGGGAGGTTAGGTCGTTTTGATCGAGCGTGCGTTAATTGATGTTTTCCGCGAAATGAACGGCGGGATGTTTCCCCCTATCACAGAATATTTTGAGCGCGGTAAAACCATTTTCTTCCCTGGTGATCCGGCGGAGCGCTTTTATTTTCTGATGCGTGGGGCGGTGAAATTATCTCGGGTTTACGAAGCCGGAGAAGAAATCACGGTGGCTTTGTTGCGGGAAAACAGCATTTTCGGCGTATTGTCTTTGATCACTGGCAATCGCTCGGATCGGTTTTACCATGCAGTGGCATTTACGCCGGTAGAACTGCTGTCTGTGCCCATCGAGCAGGTGGAAAAAGCCTTAAAAGAAGATCCCACGTTGCCAATGGTATTGCTGCGGGGCTTATCATCACGGATTTTGCAAACAGAGATGATGATCGAAACCCTAGCCCATCGCGATATGGGATCACGGCTGGTGAGTTTTTTATTAATCCTGTGTCGAGATTTTGGCATACCGGCTAATGATGGGGTGACTATCGACCTGAAATTGTCACACCAAGCTATTGCTGAGGCCATTGGTTCGACGCGGGTGACCGTAACGCGCTTGTTGGGCGACTTGCGCAAACAGAAGCTGATCTCTATTTCCAAGAAACGGATCACCGTGCATAATCCGGTGGAATTGAGCCAGCAGTTTGCTTGATGTTTTCGGTTTTGGCTTCATCTGCTTAATACCAAGTGTTTAACGATTGCTGTACTGTTAAACTCAAGCGCTTAAGTTGCTGATATTCTTTGATCTTTGACCTAGAATATTTCCTCGAAAATTTATTTGCCCTAAAATCCTGTGCCTAAAGCCACGTCCGCCATTCTGCAACCTAAACCCCTCTGGCAGAAAAACTGTAGCGAATATATTACTAGCCTCAATTGGTCTGAGGATGGCACTTGTTTAGCATGGGGCACTGCTGCCGGTGAAGTCTGGCTCTGGCAAGAAAAAGCTGGGATTGAGTTATTGCAACCAGCCACCGATCAACCCTGTGACGTAGTAGCTTTTGCAGCGGATAGTCAATGGTTGGCTGCCAGTGGTCAAGATGGTAAAGTGCGGCTCTGGCAACGGCACAACCAGAGTCAGCCTCAGTTTGCGCTAGTGCATACCATTGATGTGGGGCAAACTTGGGTGGATCGGTTGGCATGGCATCCCACCGATCCAGAGCTAGCCTTTGCCCTAGGTAAGTATGTGCAAGTATGGCGGGCTGATCGTCAAGAACTGATTACCACCCTAGCTTTTGAGCAGTCTACGGTGATGGCGGTGACATGGCATCCGGCGGGCGATTGGCTGACTGTGGGCGGTTATCAAGGGATTAAAGTCTGGCAGCGCTCCGATTGGTATGAAGATCCAGTGGTGTTTGAGTTACCTACTGCCGCTGGTTTATTAGCTTGGGATCAAGCTGGAAAATATTTGGTATTGGGGACGCTCGATCAGCTTGTGGTGGTGATGCAGTGGTTAGGAGATGATTTTGAGCCTTCGCCGTGGCGGATGCAGGGTTTTCCGGGGAAGATTCGCAGCTTTGCTTGGTCGCCTACGGATGGCAGTCTCGAAAGTGCGGATACGTCTTTGCTCGTCTCATGCAGTGGGGCAGATATTGTGGTGTGGCGCAAACATGAAGATGCTGATATTGGTTGGGAAGGGCAGGTATTGCGGGCCCATTTGGGTACGGTGACTGCTGCTGCATTTCAGCCCCAACCGCAGTATTTTAGTTCCAATAAATCAGCCGTAACTAAGTCCAAAAACCTCAAAACCAAATCGCCGCCTAAGGCTGTAAAACAGATTTTAGCCTCAGCGGGCAAAGATGGACGGATCAACCTATGGAACAATGCCCAAACATGGCAGCAGTCCGTAGACAGCGACATTGCCGAAATTACCGCCCTGACTTGGCAACCTCAGGGGAAACGTCTGGCCGCAGGAAACAGCCTTGGTACAGTGACTGTGTGGGCAGAATTAACCCAAGGTAAGGGTTTTGTGTGACGGTTTTGTATAATTTGGCTCTATGGTTCCAGCCCAGTAATCGCCGCTAGGATTTAATTAACCATGCGCATTTTATTAGTCGATGACGAAGCAGAATTAATCAAACCCCTGCAACGCATCTTATCCAATGAAGGTTATGCCGTAGATATAGCCACCGATGGGGCACAGGGTTGGCAATTGGTGCAAAATCAAGCTTATGATCTGCTGATTTTAGATTGGTTGATGCCAGAAATGTCTGGTTTAGAAATCTGTCAGCAGTTGCGGCAGTTGGGCAATCAAACCCCGATCTTATTTCTGACGGCTAAAGATACCCTAGATGATCGGGTGATGGGACTCGATAGCGGTGCGGATGATTATCTGATTAAACCTTTTGATTTACGGGAATTGTTAGCGCGGGTTAGGGCATGGTTGCGCCGGAAAGAAATGCTGATGGAGTCCACCGAAGCCCACCGAGAGTCAGCCCCAGCCTATGTCCCTTCCGAGAAGATCGCCTATGGTGATTTAGTTCTTGACATGACCAATCAGGTTTTATATCAGGGTGGCAAAACCATTGCCCTGTCAGAAAAAGAATTTCAGCTTTTGCGTTATTTTCTGCAACATCCGGAACAACTTCTCAGCCATGAACAAATTTCCCAATATCTCTGGCACAACGAACCGCCCTTGAGTAATGCACTTGTGGCGCAAATTAAGTTACTGCGGCGTAAAATTGACCCAGCTAATCAGCCATCATTCATTCAAACTGTCTATGGCAAAGGTTATCGTTTTGGTAAACCTTGATGGCTGTTCAGTTGCATAATCCATACTGCAAGAGAATCAAAACTGGGCAAACTAAAATTAGTATCAGGGCATGAAAAAACATCACATCTTTGTTTGGTTAGGTTTTATCCTTTTAGCCATAGTTACGGCGGTAATTGTGGTGGCTTTAAATATCGGTACAGTGCTTAAACCGAGCATTGAGACTAATTTAACTGCTTTATTGGGAACGCCAGTTAAAATCAGTAACCTAAGCGTAGATTTGTGGCAAGGTAAAATCACCATTGATGGTCTGACGGTACAAAACCCTTCTGGCTATCGGAATCCTTTGTTGATGCGGGTAGGACAAATTCAGATGCAAGTGGAGTGGAAGTCTATGATTGGTGACACGCTCCATTTGCAAGAACTTGCAATTAAAAGTATTTCCATTGATATGGAACAAAAATTGCCTAATAATAATTTACTAGATGTCATCAAAAATCTGCAAAAACCTAGCCCTAGCCAACCAAGTGCGCCAGAGAAAAAAATCAAAATTGATCGCTTTAGTCTAGATAACTTCCAAATTCGGGCGCAATTAAATCAATTTGGGGTCAATCTTGCCTCGGTTAATGCGGAAATATCTAGCTTGCGGTTGACTGATGTGGGCAGCAATAGCGATCAAGGGATTTTAATGCGTGAGGCTGTGAGCCAAATTCTGCTTGAAGCCCTGACCAAAACCTTAAAGCAAAATAATACGGTAGTGGCACGGGAACTGCTTCGGCTATTGCCCCAACCGCCTAAGCCAGCAATTCCCCAACTACCCATACCTAAGCCATCCGTGCCCCAACCTCCTGCTATACCGAAACCAGCAATTCCGCAACCTCCAGCCATACCTAAGCCGTCCGCACCTCAACCCCCTGTACCTTAGTTGTGTTTATCGCCTATTTGTTGGGTC
>JBAXSK010000169.1:0-9590 GCA_037130765.1 Pseudanabaena sp. ELA607 | reverse complement strand
AAAGTGTTCGCCTCACCCAACCGAGCGCCGATCTCGCGGTAAAACGACAGCGCCGCTTCATAACGCTCTAAGGCTTCCGTGCGACGGTCAAGAAATTGCAACACATCGCCGATCGCTTTTAAAGTGTTCGCCTCACCCAACCGAGCGCCGATCTCGCGGTAAAACGACAGCGCCGATCCATACCGCTCTAAGGCTTCTTTAGCTTCATAAAATCGAAATTTAATTTTACCATCCCAAAAAGTTATTTCAGCTTTAACCGCGACAGTGACTCGATTTGCGGCGATATGCTGTTGCAAATTCAAAATTAGCGATTCTACTTCGGCTTTTCGATAATTATTGCTCCATGACTGAGCTAAATTGAATAATTGACTATTCTCGTTCGCAGGTTCAGCAATAACTAAATGATAGATTCTTTCGATTTGGATCTCTGGTTTATGACCCTGTGTAAAATAAGATGCCGCTTTTCTAGATAGTTCTCGAAACCGTTCGCGATTGTCTTGCCACAGGCGATCTAACAACTGATTGCGAGTCAACTCATGGATATTATGCCCCCGATCTGGAAATACCTCCACACATGAGAGCTTCTGCAACTGTTGATAAATCTCCTCAGCACGATCTACCAACTCAGGACACAACGCCGCCAAAATCTTCGCATCAAACCAATGAGGGATCGCCACCGCCCACAAAGCGCTTTTTACATCTTCTGGCAGAGAATCCAATAAATTCTCCGTCACAATCCAACTGCGCTCTTCATCAGTCTGCGCTGACATTAGCTTTAGTAAAAGGTCATTATTCATTTTGACCTCCTCTTGCTAAACTTTCTAATGCTTGTAAAATTTGAGATGGTTGACCATTGAGATACCGTACAAATAACTCAATTGATTCTTTCCCAAAATTCCAATTTTGAGCTTTAGAAAAAGAGTACCAAGCATCAGCATCATCAATTTTTTCTAAATAATGCGTTGCTGCAATATCGCTCCATTCAAAGGACAGCTTCGGTACAGTCTGCCCCGCGATCACCACCCTGACATTTTCCACATCAGCCACCTCAACCAAAAATCCCCCACCCACCCAATCCGCCACCGACGCAGGAGCCAAATTAAACGTATCGAAAATGATCAAGATCGGCTTTTTGACCGCCTGCAAATCCCGAAAAAACGCCTCTTGTAATTTGCTTAACCGAAAATTACGAGACTCCTCGCTTTCAGCATTTAAAATTACCTGAATTTGATTTTCTGTTCCCTCAATCTGATTATCCGCAATCTCAACCCCTGCACTAAGAAAATTGTTTAGCGCCCGGTTAAAGTTACTAAATTTATCTTCACCTAATCGCCGTTGCATCCGCGAAAAAATATAGGCAATACCTGTCTGGGCTGACTTGAGATCGATTTTGACCAATATCGCCACTTCAGGCTCAACTAGAGAAGCAAACTCAGTCAACAGACTCGTTTTACCCATGCCCGAAGCCGCCTGAATCAACAAAATGCGCTGGGCTATCTCACTCCGCAGCATTTTCTTGAAAAACTCAGCTTCTCTAGTCCGATTAGCCAGCCTCATGCCTTGTCCTCGCGATCTGACTCATCGACGATAAACTCCTGCTTCTCACCCTTCATTACCGTATCTTCGACCCTAGCATCATTCTTAGCAACCCGCATTTTTTGCTTTTTGCCAATCATCTTCGTCCCTTTTACCACAGTCCCAGCTTGTCGCCCTTCTCGCGTCCCCCTAATTTCTGCATTGCCTTCAAACTCAGACTCACCATGCTTAGCCCTGAAACCACCTCTAAAAAAGCCAATACCAAAACGAAACATTACAAACAAAACAATCAACGCAGCAACCATAGCGATGGCGATTATGTAGCCTAGATCCATGTTGATACCTCAAGCTTTAATCTGATTTTTACATGATTTGCCCGAAATGAAAATATTATTTTCAAAATTTTCAACTAGCTCTCTAAATAGCTTTCCAAATGGATTAAAAAAATTGTGATCCAGCCCTAGTTCTAATAATTTTCTAACGAGCATCATCTTAATTTAAGAACTATATAACCTTCCTAATAGATTAATTGGCAAATCATTTAAATCAACGATTTTAGTCAATTCTATTCCTTTTGTGTTAACCTTGACTTTAAACTTAGTCTTAAGCCCAAACTGTAACTTCTTCTGATAATTTGCTTTCACCCGCCGGAGTGCTGACTATGACTGAATTTGTCGGTTTACACGTACATACAGAATATAGCTTACTCGATGGTGCAAGCCAGATTCCTGATTTAGTCAAACGAGCAGTAGAATTGGGAATGCCTGCCATTGCCCTGACCGATCATGGGGTGATGTATGGTGCAATTGAACTAATCAAAACTTGCAATAAACATAACATTAAACCGATTATCGGCAATGAGATGTATGTGATTCATGCTGATATTCACACCCAACACAAGAAGATTAAAAAATATCACCAATGCGTTTTAGCAAAAAATACCCAAGGTTATCGCAATCTAGTCAAAATCACCAGTATTTCCCATTTAGAAGGATTTCAAGGGAAAGGAATTTTTGCTCGTCCTTGTATCAATAAAGATTATTTACTGCAATATAAAGAAGGACTAATCGTAACTTCAGGCTGCTTAGCCGGTGAAGTACCGCAGGCGATTTTGAACAAAGATCCTTTATTGGCGCGGCAGGTAGCTAACTGGTATAAAGAGCATTTTGGGGCAGACTATTATCTGGAAATCCAAGATCACGGCTATATTGAAGATCGCATTGTGAACGTGGAAATAGTTCGCATTGCTAAGGAATTAGATATTAAACTAATTGCTACCAATGATTCCCATTTTACATCCTGTTATGATGTCGAAGCCCATGATGCTTTGTTGTGTATCCAAACTGGCAAGCTGATTAGCGAAGAGAAGCGCCTTCGTTACAGTGGCATGGAATTCCTTAAATCCTATGATGAGATGTGCCGTCTTTTTCGTGATCATTTGGATGATGATGTTATTAAAGAAGCCTTAGCTAATACCCTAGAAGTCGCTGCTAAAGTCGAAAAATACGACATCATGCGCGATCCTAAAGCAGCGGAATATCCCGTTCCCGAAGGCTTTACCGCTGACAGTTATTTTGTCAAAGTTGCTTGGGATAGTCTCTGTGAGCGCTTTCATACCAATGATTTAAGTCAGGTTCCCCAAAATTATCAAGAACGGTTGCAATACGAACTTGATATTATTCAGCAGATGGGTTTCCCGACTTATTTTCTAGTGGTATGGGATTACATCAAATATGCGCGAGATCAAGGGATTCCCGTAGGTCCGGGGCGGGGTTCAGCCGCTGGTTCCCTAGTAGCGTATTCCCTAGGCATTACGAATATTGATCCAATTCATCATGGCTTACTATTCGAGCGCTTCTTAAATCCCGAACGGAAGTCAATGCCGGATATTGATACCGACTTCTGTATTGAACATCGTGATCAACTAATCAAATATGTCACAGATCGCTATGGACAGGACAAAGTAGCGCAAATTGTCACATTCAACCGCTTAACATCTAAAGCTGTGCTTAAAGACGTGGGACGGGTTTTAGACGTGCCCTATGGTGAAACGGATAAAATGGCGAAGATGATTCCGGTGGTGCGCGGTAAACCCACTAAACTGAAAGTGATGATTTCCTCGGAAACCCCAGCGACAGAATTCAGGGACAAATATGAATCAGAAAACCATGTTTTTGAATGGCTGGATATGGCGATGCGCATTGAAGGAGTGAACAAAAGCTCTGGGGTTCATGCGGCTGGGGTGGTCATTGCGCCGATGCGTTTGGATGAAGTGGTTCCCTTACAGCGTGGCAATGAAGGACAAGTCACCACTCAATATACAATGGAAGATTTGGAATCCCTTGGCTTGTTGAAGATGGACTTTTTGGGTTTACGGAACTTAACTACCATTGAGCATACCACGGAATGGATTCGCAAAAATCATGGGATTAACTTCCATATTGATGACGTAGTGCCTGATGATGGCACAGCATTAGATCTCAATGCTTACAAATTATTGGCATCTGGGGATTTAGAAGGGATCTTCCAGTTAGAATCTTCAGGAATGAAACAAATTGTACGGGATCTCAAACCATCTAATTTAGAGGATATTTCTTCAATTTTAGCGCTCTATCGTCCAGGTCCATTGGATGCCGGACTAATTCCTAAATTCATCAATCGTAAGCATGGTAGAGAACCCATTACCTACGAACACCAAACCCTAGAACCGATTTTACGCAATACATACGGCGTATTGTGCTACCAAGAACAAATCATGCGCATGGCTCAGGATTTAGCGGGCTATTCCCTTGGTGGAGCGGATTTGCTGCGTCGCGCTATGGGGAAGAAAAAACCAGAAGAGATGGAAAAACAGCGTTCCATTTTTGTGGATGGCTCCAAAAGTAATGGTATTCCTGAATCTATTGCCCAAGATTTATTTGATCAAATGGTGGCATTTGCCGAATATTGCCTCAGCTATGACACCCTAATTTTGACAATGGAATATGGCTGGCTACCCATTGGTAAAATTGTGGAAGAGGAGATTAATTGTCGAGTGTATAGTCGTGATGAGCAGGGTTTTATTTACACCCAACCCATTGCCCAATGGCATCGACGCGGTATTCAAGAAGTATTTGAGTATGAATTAGAAAATGGTTCGGTAATTAGAGCTACTGCCGACCATCGGTTTATGACCACTGATGGCAAAATGTACCCAATTGATCAGATTTTTACGGAAGGTTTAACCCTATTACAAATACAGCCATCGGAGGTTTTGACAGGATGAAATCATTTTTTAATAAATCACTGTTTAATTTAGGTAAAAGATTCTGGAATTCTCTCACTGATCAGGAGCATTCTCATAATTCAAAGCCCCGTTATGGAGTCAAAATTGAGAACCGCGATGGCAAATTAGAAATCGTCGGTTTGAATGCTTGGTATAATCATTGGCGCGATCCTTACCATTTATTATTAACAATTCCTTGGCGGGGCTTTCTGTTATTAGTTGCCCTATTTTACCTCCTAATTAACAGTTTCTTTGCGCTTTTATACTTAATCAATATTGATGGAATTGCTGGCACTTCACAACCCATCACTTTTAGTGATACGTTCTTTTTTAGCGTGCAAACTCTGGCTTCTATTGGTTATGGCGCACTGAATCCCGTTAGTTTATACACTAATTTAATCGTTACCTTAGAAGCGATTACTAGTTTATTATTAGTCGCCTTAGTGACAGGAATTTCTTTTGCTCGCTTCACTAAATCTACAGCACGAATTATCTTTAGTGAATCAGCAGTAGTCGCTCCCTATAATGGTGTACCAACCCTGATGTTTCGTGCTGCTAACGAACGGCGTAATTATATTCTCGAAGCGCGAATGCAAGTCTATTTAATGGTCGATCAAGTTTCTATAGAAGGAGAATATATGCGACGACTCTACGAATTACCGCTCTTACGCAGTCATTCACCAACTTTTACCCTATCATGGACGGTAATGCACGTTATTGATGAACAAAGTCCTCTCTATGGTTTGACGACAGAAACCCTTGCCCACGGTCACGGTCAGCTATTAGTTTCGCTAACTGGTGTAGATGAATCAGTGGAAAGCACGATCCATGCTAGACATATCTATGGGACTCAATCTATTTTATGGAACCATCGCTTAGAAGATATAGTGCAAACCTATAACGATGGCAGCCGATTTATGAACTATCAGAAATTCCATGATGTCGTGCCAATTTCGCCTGATTGATAACATTTAGGGAACTAAGCTCGTAGTGCAGTCATCTTGACTTTTACAATATTATGATTGGTAGGCAAGATGCTCACCCCAACAGCAAAATCACCATACCTAGTGTCGCGCCCCTACATGAAATAGGATATAAAAGTGGTTGTATTACATTGGTGATAGAATTGCTATTTAGAGTATAGAAGAAGATTTTTCGTGAATCAGCAGCTAATCCTTCAACCCGTAATTTGCATGATGTTGCTTACCTTTGCTGTTTGGGTATTCATGTACGTTCGTCGCCTCTCATGTGTCTTAGGCAACAAAATTGATCCACAAAGTATCGCTACGCCCGAATTAATGAATTCAATGCTTCCGGCAAGTATTAACAATTCATCCAATAATCTGAAGAATCTCTTTGAGCTTCCGGTTATGTTTTATGCACTATGCGCATTCCTGCTGATCATCCAGAAAGTTGATCCCGTATTTCTGAATTCAGCATGGATATTTTTCGGCTGCCGAGCCATCCATAGCGTTATCCATTGCACCGGAAATGTCGTGCAATTCAGGTTTATGGCGTACTTTTTAGCAAGCATAGCGTTATGGTTTATGGTAGCTAGGCTGGCATGGGCTGTACTCTAACTACTTCCAGTAGGGTGTCTTAATGCAATGTAACGAACCCATTGAATCTAAAACAAAATATCATGTGTTACATTGACGCTAACACAGACTACTGAGACTAGTTAGCAATTTCCGGGACGGCAACTCGGTTTATACAAGGTAAATGGACAGAATAATTCTGTATATAGTCAATCAAAGTAATAATGGCACGACTTGAAGGCAGCAAATAGCACCACCCCGGCAGGCAGGGGATGGTCAAGTGCTTTTAATGTGCCAGAGTTATTTCAATGTAAGTTAGATATGGAAAATACTTTTGAGCAATTAAGATGCCAAGAAAGCCAGCTAGTCCACCCTCAATCGACTTCTTTTTAATCAATCATCCTCAGCAAGATGCTTTGGTTTTAATTTTGATGGGGCATCTTTCAATTGAATATCTTCTTGTTGAAATACTTAGACTTAAATGTTCTTATGTAGATGAACCGTGAAATTGGAGTTTCCCAAACAAAGTGGATAAATGTGTAGAAATTGGTCTTCTTACAGATGAAGTAGGGAAATCATTAAAAGCTTTCAATAATGTAAGAAACGATTTTGCACACATCCTTGGGCATAGATTAACATTCGATGACGTATTTGAGTTGGTGAAGAAAGTTGCAGGAGCAGGCTTCGATTTCACAGATGATACTATTTGGACAGACCGACAATTATCAGAAGAGTTGTATGAGATAGAAGGTGTAGTAAACGAAGTTGTAAGGAATATATATTTAGATTTGGCTTACGTGTTGCATGAAGAGGGTGGGGATGACTTTATGAGTCAGTAACTAAGAGTGTTGATTGCTTAAAAGTACTACCTAACAATCCCTTTGCAGCGGATTGTCAAGAAATACCAAGGTCTTTTAAAGGCTGCTTACAGACGCTCAACCAGAACCGTTAGACTTGTCAACAAATGCCAGTCTTGATAGCTTTCGCAATGCTCTTGAACTCACCTATAAACATCAATTAAACATCAACCGCCTAACACTGGCTTTGAGTCAACCTTTCAAAAGTGATATTTAAAAATGATATTTAAAAGTCACAGCTTGTTTATCGTCGCTTATCAAATCTGTTAAATTTCAGTCAGATATGTAGTGCAAAAAGCTGCTATGGCAAGGTTAAGCTTCAGGTTAAGCCATATTTGAGGCGTATTAAGCCACATAATTTGCCACTGAACGGTAAACCCACCCTGATCATCACAGCGATTTGGGTGCAGTCTGGTAAGATCAGATGCAATCAAGGCCATTAATGAGGTCATAACGCAACCATGATGTCATCTGATTCCTATCGTCAACGTTCCGCCATTTTGGGCTTGCAGGTCATCAGCAAACGTACCGCCACCCGTTTAGGCATCATCACCCAAATTTGGCTCGATGTGGATCAACGGTGCATCAAAGGCGTAAGCGTGGCTGAACGTTATATTCCTGGTACTGCCATTGGCATTGGCGAAAGTTTTTATATGGATCTCAACAATGTTGATTTGTTGGGGCCTGATGCGGTATTAGTCGATAGTGATGCGGTTTTAGAAGATATTCTCGCCACAGAGCGCTACACCAACTTAATTAATAATGAAGTGGTCACCGAGTCAGGCGAACCCCTCGGCAAAGTACGAGATTTTAAATTTGATGGTGAAACCGGTGAATTACGCTATCTAATCTTGGCTACCATTGGTAATCCTGCCATTCCAGCTTCTTTGATCAGCACCTACGAAGTTGATGTGAATGAAATCATCGCCGTTGGTCGTGAGCGGATCATTGTCACCGAAGGCATGGAAGATCGCATGACCCAAGTCACTAAGGGTTTACTAGAACGCATTGGCTTAGGCAAAGCCCCTTGGGAAGATGAATTTGAAGATGATTACATTCCCCCGAGTACTATTCCTGATGCTTTAGGCTCCGGCAAACGCAGCAGCTATAGCCCTCCAGCCCAACGTTCTACCCCCCGCAGCCAACCCGCTTGGGACGAAGAAGATAACTGGTCTGAGGAACGTCCCGCTCGTCGTCAACAACGCCCGGAAGTGCGAACTGAAATGCGTGCTGAACCCCGCCGCCCTGAACCTAAGCCGATCCCGCCCGTTGATGAATACGACGATTATGATGATGATTTTGAGGATGAATATGTCAGCCGTCCCCGCGCCGACTATCGCACCGAAACCCGCCAACAAATCCGTGAAGCCTGGGGCGAATCTACCAAAATTCCCGACAAGAGCAAACAGCGCATTCCCGAAGAGGAACTAGAAGAACTATAGATCTTTTTGCCAACTTGTATAGTTGATGCAATTACCGCCAACCTTGTCAACCTTTGAGAATCTCGTAGTAAGCACTTTAGTGCCACAAAATCCCTATCGCCAAATATCTCTCATTCTTAATTAAAATAACCATAATTTGTAATTAAATTAATTAAGTAATTAATAATCAAAATTGCCCAAAAGCAGCAGGAAGGAAAAGTTTAACCTCCGGCTGCTTTTGCTTTGTAACCTAGTTTTTGCAGATATTCCACAATCTTTGTCCGATGATCCCCTTGGATCTCGATTTCTCGATCTTTGATCGTGCCGCCCGTGCCACAGTGGGCTTTAATTTTTTTCGCTAAATCCGCTATGGTTGTTTCAGTATGTTGTAAACCCGTGATGATGGTAACGGTTTTGCCGCCGCGACCTTTGCGGGAAAGCTGTACCCGTAATTGTTGTTGTTGGAGCGGCACATCGTTAACTGATGGCTCTTCTGGCTGATCATCATTACCAAATTCCCGATAAACCACACGATTTTTGGTCATAATTTTCAGTATCGCAACAAAATAAATACTCAAAACAATATCAATTCCTATGCTAAACCACAGATTAAACCATCGCCAATTAATAGAGCGGTTTATCTGTGATTTAGCATTGGCTGCTGATTACTTACCTTGATTACCTTTGCCCTTGAGGAAAGCATCAATGCCCCGGGCAATGGCATCAGCCATTTTTTGTTGATAACTGGGGGTATTGAGATTGCTAGACTCTTCAGGACTGGTAATAAAACCGGTTTCAAGCAAAATCGCTGGCATTGAAGTCTTGCGAATTACATAAAAGCGGGCGGAGCGTACCCCACGATCCACCGCATTAGTCACAGCAATTACTTCTTCATGCACTGATCTAGCCAAAGCCTCGCCACTAGTAGCCCCTGGTGCAAAATAAGTTTCGATGCCGTTGACATCTTCAGACC
>JBAXSK010000168.1:0-9660 GCA_037130765.1 Pseudanabaena sp. ELA607 | reverse complement strand
GATTTTTGGGTAACAATACGCAACATGGCATCAAGGGGTTGACGAGAAGAGCTATCGGTGATCCTAGCTTATTTCTATGGGTGGGTGGTGATCGCAACCGTGAGCTAGTGGTGGATTAGCCCAAAGAATTAAATTTAATTTAAATTAGTGTTGATTATAGCGATTTTCAGTCTGGCAAGGTACACATAATCTTATCTAAGCTTGCTAAACAAGGGGCTTAAGCCGCTTGCCTGTAACTAGTCAGCATGAGAATTGCTATATCAGCGTTGATTACCCCAAAATTGCTGACCTGTGGTACTAGTGCTGTTGGTCTCATTAATCGCTCTAGAGTTGCCGCCTCGGAAACCATTGCTGCTATTGCCTTCACTATTCAGATTAGCTCCAGAATTTGTACCTTCGGTGTTAGGAGCGACAGGCTGCACATTCAAGGATTCTTCTAGCAGGGTAAATAATTTGCTGGCCAGCATTTTATTGCCAGATTCGCTGAGGTGAATCGGATCAACAAAAGTTTTCTCATTACTGTTACTGAAAAAACCATAAAGATTTACTGACCGCATTTTGGCAGTTTCAGTTAATTTAGCAAACTTAGCTAGAGACTCATAAGCCTTAGTCACCACGGCACTATATTCCTTACCCAAAGCCTTGATAATTTCGGTTTCATCTTTGGTAAGGTTTGACTTGCCGGTAATTTCCGGCTGAATCGCCACAATGGTGGGCAAATCTATGGTGAGATGGGTCATTTGCTGAAGGTTATAACGATAACGTTCCAGCCGTTGCTTGAGTTCTTTAGGATCATTAGTAAACTGATCGACGCGAAACTCTTGATAATTACTGCGTACTGATTGGGCCGTTTGGGGCACAATCCACCGTTGCCAAGCCTTGACTAAATACCAAGAACCCAGCCATTGCTGAAATTGTTGCGAGATTTGCTGCCGATATTGAGACATGGGATCTTGCAGCATTTGCTCAATATTTGCCACTTCATGGGCAGACTCTTGGCTTGGGGAACGTAAATCTTCATAGCCATCTAAAATAATCAAAGCATCGGGGTTGTAAGCCATGACTCGATGGGACAACAAAGCTAATTCGTTACCAGACGTGTAACCAGGCACAGCCGCCGTAATTACCCGATAATCCCCATCTTTGATGCGCGGTGGTAAACTCCGCATAGCTTCGATTTGATCCGCAAAAAACGGTAATTCCTTGGGTTTATATTTGGCAGGGTTGCGATTTTGCTCTCTAACCCGCTCGTTAAGCAATTTTTCTAGTTGAAAGGCTAAAGTTTGCTCGTTTTTGGTGCTGTAGTTACCAAAAGCTGTCGAAGCACCTAAAACAAATATTCTTAGCTCATTGGGGGATTTATCAGCGGGAACAGCCGTATCTTGGCGGAAACCTTGGGGATTAATCTGGAAATAATCATTTTTTTGGGAAGGGACTATTTCATAACCCAACAAAGGACTGCGGCGCACTTGGAGTTGTCCGCCAGCATTAACCCCCGGATATAAGTTACCGGCACTATCTTGCAAATGTAGTCCGTAGGCTTGGGTTAATGCCACAGCACTGTTAACCGCTGCTGGATTACCTGTAGCCAAAAACGCTCCTCTAGCAATAAACTCCAACAGCAATACCAACAAGGGAATGCCAACCAATACCATGATCATGATACTGAGCCATGAGAAGCGTCTGCCTTGTCGAGTGCCGTAATAGGAAGAATAGGACGTATAGCGGTTTTTGCGCATGACTAGCGGGGAAAGAGAGCACTGGGCGCGGCATGATTAGTTTTTTGTGAAGAAACTTTTACGCTGCGACTTAAACTAGCTTAACAGTACTATGGCAATGTTTCTAGGGCATTACATCACAGATAATCTATGGTTTAGGGATTTAATTTGTGCCAACTATTAATTTTTTTCGTCTCGAGATATTTGATCGTCGTTGTCGTTAGAGCTATCAGACATATTGCTGTGACCCACACCATGACGCGGCAACGCGGCAATAATTGCGTCTAATACTTTGGTGACGGGGATAATCTCTAAGCCGTAGGTTTGGGCAATGGGCATACTAGGGACGATGGCTCGCAGAAAACCTAACTTAGCTGCTTCTTTGAGACGTAAATCTAGTTGAGATACAGGACGCACTTGCCCCCCTAAGCCCACTTCACCAATCAATACAGTGCGAGGATTCACCACCCGATCCCGAAAACTGGCGGCAACGGCGATAGCCACCCCCAAATCTGCGGCAGGTTCAGCCACACTTAGTCCCCCTGACGATGCCACGTAAGCATCCAACTTTGATAGGGGAATACCAATTTTTTTCTCTAGGACGGCTAAGATTTGCAAAAAACGATTAGTTTCAATGCCGGTGGTGGTGCGGCGTGGTGAAGCATAGCTAGTGGGGCTAACTAAGGCTTGCAATTCCACCACTAAGGGGCGAGTCCCCTCACAAGCCACAATGGTCGCTGTACCGGAGCTAGGCTCTTCTTGATTGCCTAAAAACAATGCCGAAGGATTACTGACTTCCACCAAGCCCCGATCCACCATCTCAAATACGCCCACTTCTTGGGTGGCCCCAAAGCGATTTTTGACAGATCGCAGCAAACGATGGGTGGCAAAGCGATCGCCCTCAAAGTACAACACCGTATCGACCAAATGCTCTAAAACCTTCGGCCCAGCGATCGCCCCTTCTTTAGTGACGTGCCCCACAATAAATAAAGTGATCTGTTCTTTTTTGGCCACACGCATCAGGGCTGAAGTACATTCCCGCACCTGAGCCACCGAACCGGGAGCCGCACTCAAGCTACCAAAATACAAAGCCTGAATACTATCAATTACTGCCACCGGTGGGCGCAGGGTGTGTAGTTCCTGCAAAATGGTTTCGAGATCAATTTCTGGCAATAGGTAAAGATTTTCGCTTTCAGTAGGTGCTAAACCCAATCGAGTCGAGCGTAATTTGACTTGTTGGGCGGATTCTTCGGCGCACACATACAAAGTCGGATAATAGGCCATTAATTTCTGTGCCATCCCCAACAGCAGCGTGCTTTTCCCAATGCCTGGCTCACCGCCAATTAGCACCAATGAACCCGGCACAATACCACCCCCTAAAACCCGATCTAATTCCCCATAACCGGAAGGAAAGCGTCCTTGATTTTCATCATTAATTTCTTCTAGGGTGAGGGATTGCCGTGGGGTAGCTGTTTTAGCTCTTTTGCTGCTGAGTTGAATTGTGGCTACCGTGGCATTAGCTGGGGTCTGAGATTCAGCGGTGACTAACTGTTCTTGCAGCGTATTCCATGTACCGCAGTCTGGACAACAACCCACCCACTGTCGAAACTCCCCACCGCAACTATGGCAAACATACTTAGTTTTCGGTTTAGCCATAGGTTTTGATGATGATTTGGCTGCTGATATTTACTCTGATTTACTCTATAGCATTTACTCTAAATTGCTACGGATTTAAGGTATTGCCGCAAACCTTAGCTATTAGATAAAACTTGGCGAATCGTAGCCAACAAACTGCAAGTACAAGCCCCCTTATCACAAAAAGCATCCACTTGGGCCCCATTAGCTACGGCTTGTTTTTTACTCCCCTCCGCCGCAGAATAAATCACAATTTTGGTATGGGGAAATCGCTCCCGAATGTAATTAGAAGCAGTCCAACCATCCATCACTGGCATATGCAAATCAAGCAACACCACATCTACCGGCTGATACTGCATCTTGGCCAAGGCTTCCTTACCATTACAAGCCACATCGACAGCGGCGATATCACCTTGCATACCAAGGGCCAGTTTAAGGGTGCATCGGGTGAGTTCATGGTCATCTACCACTAATACCCGAGGTGCTTTGGTTACAGAAGTCATGGGGTGGGAAAGCAGCATGGTTTACTAATGACTGAAACGACATTCTTAATTAATTGAGGCTCATCTGACAGGTCAAATTTGAAGTCATAATTAACCATAATTATGCTGCATTATTAATTAAGTCTAATTAACTAAATTGAATTAACTCAACATAATTAATAACAAGCAAATTATTGCTACAAAAAAGCCAAAGATTAATTCACAATATTGCTAGTAACTATTGCTCGTAACTTGATGGCAATTTAGCTTAGGATATGACAACAAGAATTGGCTGCTGATTTGGGAATTCTATGACCTTCAGTTAGTTAAGTTACTCTGTTTATCATTTAATGACTTCTACCGTAGGAGCTAAAGCAATGAAATTTAGGACGGACAAAGTATAAAGTTTTGTAAAGAATTAATTTTAATTGGATTGCAGATACGCGAAACATTGCCAAGCTATTCTTTTTGTAATGATTAATTAAATGATTAATTAAATGATTAATCACTTTCCAGTGCTATTACGAATAAGTAAACTTAATCAATTATATAACTAGAACTTAAGTCAATTTGGGTGATGAGCGGCATTAATGGTTAGTTGGCTAGGGCGTGGCATTCATACTCCAAGCCAATGATCAGAAAATAGAGACAAAAAACCTCTGTATCAAAATAGCTTGACTGATCTATTCTAAAATCATGGTTTAAATCCTTGGAATCAAACCGATTGATTTAAAATTGAGGCAGTATGGCGATCCTGAAGACAGAGGAATTTTGTGTCACACTAATGAGCATAGCTACATAATTGAGCCAAATTTGCTTGTTTAAATTTGCTTGATTACTGTGAGCGCTACTACTGAATATCAACGTAATCTGGTAAACCAAGGGCTTACATAGGCTCACGACGATATTGCTTATAAGCTGCAAAAAAGAGTCCACCTAAGGTGATGAAAATCAGACCGAGACAAATACCAGATAAAATTGGCTCTACCACAATGCGTTTCTTAAACTCAACACCCTCTAGTTTAACCACGAAACGATGCCCAAAATAATGTCTAACTCAAAATATCCCTTATCGTTACCACTGTTATTGATGGGGATTACTATGACTGGCTGCTTAGTGGGTCAGTCTGCCTATGATGCCCTAGTTTTACCTGAAGCTGCTGCCCGTAGTAGCGGTGGTCGGGCTGGGGGCGGTTCTTTTCGCAGTAAACCTTCGAGTTCTGGTAGTTCTTCTAGTGGCTCTAGTGGCGGTTCCCTGAGTCCCTCCCGCAGTTCTGGTAGCTCTGCACCATCCTCGGGCGGTGGTAGTGGATCTACTATTATTGCGCCAGTGATCATTAATGGTGGTGGTGGTTCAGGCTCTGGTTATCGCTCTACTAGCTCTAGTGAATCCGGTAGTTCTTTATGGGGCATGATTTTCTTCCTGATATTACTAGGTGGCACTATTGCCGCTGTGGCCGTAGTATTTTGGCTCATGAAAAAGAAAAAAACTACCCCAAAGGCTACGATTACCCGCTTACAGGTTGCTTTATTAGCCCAAGGACGTGTCATTCAGCAAAATTTGACGGATTTAGCTATGGAAGCCGATACTGAGTCAGCCGAGGGCTTAGTTTGGTTGTTGCAAGAAACAACTTTAACTTTGTTGCGTGCCCCAGAGATGTGGACCCATGCAATGAGCAGTTCGGAAACAGTAAAGCTTGAAGCCGCCGAGTCTTTGTATAACCGCTTAATTATGACTGAGCGGACTAAACTCAGTGAAGAGAGTGTGGTTAATGTGGGGGGACGGCTGGTATCACGGCAAATTATGAATCCTGAAGATGCACCGGCGGAATATATTGTGGTGACTTTAGTGGTGGGTAGCAGTGATGATAAGCCGTTACTCGAAAAAATCACTAATACCGAACAACTCACCGCTGCACTGGAAAAATTGGGACAAATTACGGCAGAGCGACTTTTTGCCGTGGAAGTGATCTGGAGTCCGCAGGATGCTAGTGACAGTCTGACCTATGACGAGTTACTCACCGAGTATACGGATTTAGTGCAAATCTAATCTTTGGCGGAAATTAATCCCAAGAAATTAATAAAAAATTGATTGTCAACGATTAATCGGCAAATGATCGGCAAAAACTAACTCATTAGAACTAATTCTCAGTTATCCCTTACGCTAATTTAAGATCAATCATGATCCGGATTAGCGTAATTTTTGTTTTTTGATTTATTTTACTGAATTTTTTATAGATTTTATGGCTGTTTCTGATTTAATGGGGTGCAGATATTAATCAGAGTTTTTTTTGCGCCAGAAAATTACTGCTGCCACTAGACTTTGCGCCACTAAAAGCAATAAATAAATCTGCACACTAGGGTGAAGATCTAATTGATTGATTGCCCCAAAACTGACCGCCCCAGTGATTGAAAGCACCATCAATATGATCTTAGTGATCGATTTAGGCATAGGGAATTTACGATTAGTCTTGGTTGTCATGGAGTTTCAAACCCTGATGTAAATTCAGCAAACCTCCTCAAGATCTTCTGATTTGATGAGGGGCTTATAGCTAAAAATCTTAAATGTTAACGATGATCGGAATGTTTACTATAAATCACTTGATTTTTCCATAATTGAAAGTTTAAGCTACGATTATCATAGGTTTATGATTTCTGCTAGTTACTTGTTCTTAAGTGAATATCCTAGTAACGTCCTAGTACCGATCCAACTTATCCGACAAGTTAGCTAAACTAGGCTAAATTAACGCCAAATTTTAGCGCCAAATTAATTTTAAGTTGATACTGGCTTAGTGACTTGTTAGCGCCTATTAGCGCTGTGACATTTGGCATCTGTTGCACCCTAAATTACCTAAAACTACAATAATATATTTCACCTGAAGGAGCTTGAACGGGTATGACTCCAGTAACCATTACTGCCGAAGTAGTTCCAGAAGCACCCCTCACCTGTAATACAGATGGGCTTTGCGTCCCAGACTGGCTGCATCAGCCTTGGGAACGCATTCAGCGCGGTGAGCATCAATTACCCGAAGATCTGGTGGGTCGAGCCTTTGAATATGCCTATCGCCTCCATGAAGGGCAGTGTCGTCGTTCTGGGGAGCCATATATTATTCATCCCATTGAGGTGGCGGGGATTTTGCGGGAACTAGGGGGCAGTAATGTGGTGATTGCGGCTGGATTTTTGCATGATGTGGTTGAAGATACTTCGACTACTTGCGAAGATATTGAAGCGATTTTCGGTAAAGAAGTGCGGCATTTAGTCGAAGGGGTGACTAAGCTCTCGAAGTTTAATTTTGAAAGCAAAACCGAAAGTCAAGCCGAGAATTTTCGGAAAATGTTTTTGGCAATGGCGCAGGATATTCGCGTCATCGTCGTCAAATTGGCAGATCGCTTGCATAATATGCGAACCTTGCAACATCTGCGCTCTGAGAAACAGGTGGCAATCAGTCGCGAAACTCGAGAGATTTTCGCCCCCTTAGCCAATCGCTTGGGGATTGGTAATATGAAATGGGAATTAGAAGATTTAGCCTTCCAGTATATTGAGCCAGAGAATTATAAACGCATTGAGCTATTGGTATCGGAATCGCGCAAGACTCGGGAATCCCATATTAACACGGTGGTTCATGCGCTGCGGCAACAGTTAGATCAGATGAATGTCAGCAATTATGAGATTAGCGGTCGCCCCAAACATCTTTATGGTATTTTCCGCAAAATGGAACGGCAGAAAAAAGATTTTGATGAAATCTATGATGTACAAGCGGTGCGGGTGATTCTGAACAACAATGACAAAGGGGAATGCTATCAAGTTTTAGCTGCTGCCCATGACAGTTTTCGGGCGATTCCGGGACGGTTTAAAGATTACATCAGTTTACCGAAACCGAACCGTTATCAGTCGCTGCACACAGCGGTATTTTCCCCTGGGGGCAAACCCATTGAGGTGCAAATTCGTACTAGGGAAATGCATCACATCGCAGAATATGGGATTGCCGCCCATTGGAAGTATAAGGAGACTAATTCCACGAGCCAAATGGTGACTGGAGAAGACGAAAAATATAATTGGCTGCGGCGGTTGATGGATTCCCACCACGACATGAAAGATCCCCAAGACTTTCTCGATGGGGTGAGAGAAGAGCTTTTTGATAGCGAAGTTTATGTGTTTAGTCCTAAAGGGGATGTATATTGTTTACCGAAAGGATCGACTCCTGTGGATTTCGCCTATCGGATTCATACGGAAGTGGGGAATCACTGTTCCGGAGCTTTGGTCAATAGTATGATTGTGCCGTTACATCGTCAATTGAAACATGGCGATATGGTGTCGATTATTACCCAAAATAACGCTCGCCCCAGTATCGACTGGATTAACTTCGTTGCCACCAGTAGCGCCAAGAGTCGGATTCGGCAATGGTTTAAGCGCTCCCGTCGGGAAGAGAATATCGTTCAAGGAAGGGGTTTATTAGAGAAAGAATTAGGGAAGAGTGGTTTAGACAGCTTGCTCAAGTCGGAACAAATGCAGAAGCTGGCAGAGCGATGTAATTATCATAATGTGGAAGATCTGCTGGCGGCATTGGGTTACGGACAGATTTCTATTAATATGGTGGTGAATAAGCTGCGGGAAAATCAGCAGCAGCAGGTACGGGATTTAGTCAAATACGAAGGTAAAATTGATCCTGCCCAATCTAAATCACCGATTTTAGGCATTGAAGGGATTCGTCACAGCATGGCTGGCTGTTGTAAACCATTGCCCGGTGACCCGATTTTGGGAGTGGTGACGATGGGTAGTAATCGCATGATTAGCATTCATAATCGGGAATGTCATAATTTGCATCAAGTGCCTGCGGAGCGATTGATTCATGTGGAATGGAATCGCGGCAAGGGTGCGGAACGTCCTATGACTCATCCCATTGATATTCGGGTGGAAAGTATTGATCGCGTGGGTGTATTGAAAGATATTTTAACTAAATTATCCGACAATAAAGTGAATGTTCGAGCAGCCAATGTGAAGACTAAGGCGGGACATTCTGCCACGATTGAGCTAAATATTGATATTGTGGATCGTCACCAGTATGAGAAAATTTGTCAGCAGATTATGAAGATGTGCGATACGGTTTCCGTCTGCCGTGTCTTACATGATAGCTAGTCAAGCGGAGCAAATCATCAGGGCAAAGTATGGCTATGTTCAGTGGTGTTGACAGATAGAAAGAGGGAGCGAAAAATGGTATTTTATTTATAGTTGTTTCAGTTAAAGATGGCACAACAAAGGAGACAGATCAACGGACAAAATATCCGTTCCTTGCTTCTTTCCTAGTAGGTCAGGCACCTTGTCTGACAAAGACTCTAAATAACGTGCCATTGTTACTTTGATTGACTATAGTATCGTACAAAGCATCTCAAGTTCAAGTCAAACAAGGTGCGCTACATTTTTATGAACACACCCTACGAGGAATAGCCCAACCCAACAAAACCATGAATTAAGCTTGGGTTAAGAGGAGTCGCAAAAAGCGGTAGTGATGCAAAGAAATGTTTAGGCTGTAATCAAGGCATTGTAATGATTTATGAACAAATAACGCCAATATGATTTTTCAACTTCTTGGAGAAAGATAATGTCTTCCTCACCAATCTTCCAATTCTTTGACAGAAAGTGTTGTTTACTCATTCAACACTTTTGAAATTTATGATATTTAACTTCGCCTTATATTTTAGCAACTATGGAAAGCAACTACCATTTCCCACCTAGAAATTATCGAGAGCCTAAGCTTCCATATTATCTACAGGTAAAAACATTAAATCTCACCCTAATGTAGCAGTAATTCGCTTACAAAAGGATG
>JBAXSK010000167.1:0-9692 GCA_037130765.1 Pseudanabaena sp. ELA607 | reverse complement strand
TTCCCCTCTCCCAAAAAGGGAGAGGGGCTAGGGGTGAGGGTCTTATAACCTTCTGCGTAACATGAGCTAGTAATTTGGGACTAGGGAATAAATTCTACCAACTGCGGCGATATAAGATTATTTTCAGCTAAAACCGTTAGAGTTTGGTTGATCAGCCAATTATCTTGGCCGCGCCCCTCAGCCATAAAAAATAATGCCACACCATCGGGATATAGCTTTTCTGCCCCATAAGTACCTGTCGCTCTATGATGCACACTTCGGTTATGGGCACTATCCAAAGTCAACGGTATGGCTAAACCCGCTTTAACCTGAAAAGCACGGGCAATTTGATTGCGTAAAAAGTGATACTCGGAATGAGTGGACACATCACTAATCCATTCCCAGTTATTACTAAACCAAGCCCGTCCGGGTAAGCCTTCATTGGCAGAAAGCAAAAATCCCCGACTACAAGACCAAAAATTTTCCCAAGCATGAAGCTGTAAAAATGATTGGTTGGGATCTATCGCCCAAATTTGACTGAGTTCTAACAAAACCCTTTGCGGATCAATTTGATGATCAAACAGGGGATTAACTATTTTGGCAGGATCAATTTGATGATGACTAATAGGCAACCAAATTTCGCCATATTGCCATTCGGTATGGTGCAAAACTGCTGCGAGCATTCCGTCTAATTGCTGCGAAATTTTAGCTGAATTTACTTTGACATCTTGGTTAGAAATTGCTTGGGACGTGACAGCTTGCATAGTTTTAACACCTACCAAATACTCAAAATAATAAATACCCCAAAATAATTTGAATGCCAGAAAACCAACTGCAATTAGCACAATAATTAGACTTGACTGAGTAAAAGGTATTAGTTAGTACAGATTGGCTGAGTTTTACTTTACTTCAGCAAAAATAACTTAATGGATAGTAATTAATCACCCCAAATACTTACTCTTGTAATAACTGGCTCTTACAATAAACTTTGACCGGAAATTTTGCCTACCAATAAAGATTATGAGATTTTCTAGCGCCAAGAAAATGCCCTACAATTTGAGAACCATGCACGTCACGCACATGGTTCTGGCTTAAATAATCGCAATTCACGATCATTACAGGTGATGAATTGTGCTGATGCGGTAAGGCAAATACTGTAATAACGTTAGGATGGTAAAACTCTGGGCCAATTTTGCACCAATAATTATGGGGCAGAATTCATGTGGGAGATAACTCGCGATTTTCAGGTTTGATGCATCGCGTCTTATCCCCTGCGGTCATCCCCAAAACCTTAGATATAGACAAAAATAGCTTTTGCCATAAATTCATCGCAAAATTTGTCGCAAATTTAGCTTCAATATGTGTCGTTTTGGGATTTTTGGGCTATTGTTTTACCTGACTGCTGACTATAGAGCTTGTTAAGACTATGCCTAAACCATCTAAGCCATCTTCTTCCTCTCGAACAGCGCAACAGATTTCCTCCAAAGGCAAAGGCTCGTCACAAGCCCAATCTGATGCGTCCGTCAGCAGCAAAAATGCTAAACCTAAAAACCGCTCTCAAGCCAAAGCCAAGTCCGAGCGTCCCCCAGGTGAATCGATCGGCAGTGGCGTAGTTTGGCTGGTTACAGGCATAATTTTGCTGGGTTTTGGTGCAGTGGGCTTTTTGGTTTATCAAGAGTTGCTCAATAGCGCCAAACGGGAATTAGTCCAGGTTGCCCAAGGACAAATCCAGCCCATCGCCAAACAGTTTGAGCAAACCCAAAAGGCTACCGAAAATCTGGCCAGTGGCTTACAGGCAGTGCAACGCACTAAAGCTAAAACCCCTGAACCCTATCGTAAAGCAGTAACTGATCAAGCCAGTGCTATTAGTGCGCCCCTGATGGGTTTAGGCATGGTATCAGTGCCGAATCAATTGTTTAAAGGTAATGGCCCCTCGCCCTATGTAGTGCGCAAAGAAGGCACGGTCATTCCCGCCAATAGTCAGCCCCAAGCCTTGCCCGCTCCTAATGACAAACTAGTTATCATCAATCGCAATGATGGGCAAAAGCTACCGGTTTTTACCACGACCAACAGTGCTCAGCCCCTATGGACTAACACCTATGACAGCTATGGCGCAAAAGTGGTCGCTTTTACTGTTCCTATCACCAATGGCAAGCAAGGGGTGGCTGTCGCCTATGGGGAAGTTAATCTAGGTCAACTTGCCCAAACCATAGCCGCTAGTAATTTAGCTAAAGCAAACCCCGATACAACTCTGCTGCTAGTTGGGCCCGATGGCATGATTTGGGGGAATACCAGTAGCGATGGCGGTGGTCAAGCGGGTCAATCCTATCAAACCATTCCTTCATTAAGTAACGCTTGGGCTATCTTACAAACCCAAGGCACAGTGCAGAGCGAAGGTAAACTATGGATCAATACGCCTTTGGGTGTCCCGGGCTGGCAAATAGTCGCTGGCACAAGTGAGCAAAAAATCTGGATGCGGACTTTACCCATCGTTGGCGGTGCAGCGGCAGGTACTTTGCTATTGGTCGGCGGCGGGATGTTCTGGTTTTTGGGTTCTTTGCGACGACGCTTTGGCAATTTGTCTGTTACTGAAAGATCTAAATCACAACCAAATAATGCACTGCCTCACGATGATTTGTCGCCTAATGCTGATGATGGGCATCCCTTACCCCCCAATGACTCCGGTGATTATGGGGATGCCACGGCTGGGGACTTAAATCATCTTAATCAAGAGCTAGATGATCTAAGCTTAGAATATCCTGAAATTACTACTGGTTTTGGCTCTGAGGTTAGTAATCCTGTCACGAATTCTGATCAGGAATCTAGCACAATTAATCCCGTGATCGGTGCAGCAGCCCTAGGTGTAGCGGTAGTGGGTGGTGCGGCGGTAGTGAGTGCGATGGGTCATGAGTCGTCAAGCCCATCATCAGAGTCTAATGATGCTACGCCGCCGCAGGATTATGGTTCTGACCCATTGAGTGATGATGATTTGTCCCTTGATGATCTGCCTGCCCATGATTTGATGGCAGACTATGCCGACAAATATGCTTTACCCATAGCCGATCCCGCCCATGATTCTGTTAGTGCCGTAGCCAACGAGTCATTTAATCAATCAGTAAATGAATCCTTAGTAGAAGCCACGCTTGAAGCCGCTACCCAAGATGCAGTCCCAGAATACACTGCCACAATTGCTGAGTCTACAATTGCTGATGCAGATTTGTCCGAGAGTTACGTTGATGATCTGGGGCAGGTTGGCGGTGATGCTGATGATGTATTTATGTCTGAAACTGAGTATAGCGTTAATGATTTGACTGATTTGCCTAATGAATTAACGAATGAATTAGGAACTATTGATGATTTGAGCGCTAATGATGATGTATTTGCCAGTGCTGAGTCAGATTTGAACGACAACTTTGATGATGCCTTTGCTCCTACACTTGACCCTATGGCTATATCGGTTGGCGGTATTTCTGAAGAAGAAATGTTAGCCCTTGAGTTAGCCGAAGCAAATTTGGCAATGGACAATTTGGCTAGCAATGAGTTAGCCAATTTCACCGCGCAAGCAGATCAAAACGTCGATCAAGACTATGTTACCGACATTACCGGTGGACTAGCTGAAGCTGGCTTACATCTCAATGGGGAAACCATATTACAAGCTAATGGTGATGACCTTGAAAGTGATATGGAAAATGCGATGGAATATGTGCCAACCAGCACTTATGCCGCTCCTGATGATGATCCATTTGCGGATGATCCCTTCCAAACCGTTTCTCCATCAGTGACAGGAGACGATGTTGATCCCTTTGGCACAATGGATTTGTTGGGTAATGTCGATTCCCAATCTGTGGAAGAAGAATCTAAACTAGAAGCTTTTGATCCGTTAATGGAAACCATTGGGCAAAATGTGCACTATAGCAATACGGATGAGGTTTTTGAACCGCTGCCCCCCTTAGTGCCTCAGTTACATGAATCTTTGGACTTAATGGATGATTCAGCGGGGAGCTATGGGCAAGAAGAGATCGGTGAGCCAGATTGGGGACAAACCAATAATGAATTTGCCCGTCCCTACGATGGTAATTATGCAGATCAGCTTAACGAGTTGGCAGAACTGACCGATGATGGAACTTACAGCGATACCAGCTATGAAGTTGCTGCTGGGATGGAACTATTAGATGATCATGGACTTGATGATGAGTTTAATAGTCAGTTTAATGATCAGTTGGGCGAGCAATTAGAACCAGAACAGTTTGCTGATGCTGGAATGGATTATGTGCCACAGTCCGACGCACCCCAGAGTTACGACCTAGAGCATGATCCATTTCAACAGGCTCCAGCGGATTATACTCAGGAGAATTATGCTGCTGAATATGCAACTAATGCCTATCCTGAAAATACTTACACTGAGAACTACACCGGAGAAGTTTACGCTGAAGATGCCTATGCTGGAAATGTTTACGCCGGAGATGTTTACGCGGAGCTAGGTGCATATACTCCTGACGCTAATAGTGGCGAGGCGCAATATTTTATGCCCCAGGATTCCGGTGAGAATCCCATTGATTATGCATCGCAATACCAAACTAATGAATATGGTGAAACCTATAGTGCGGACACTTACGATTCCCAATATGCGCCGTCCCAAGATGCTTTCTACGATCCCCAACAGGAATATGCGGTACAAACTGGTGCAGATTATGTAGAGCAACAACATACAGAACAAGAATATGCGGCACAACAATATAGCGAAGAACATAATCAATTCAATTATGACGATGCTTTTGCTGCGAATGTATCTTCCGAGTTGCCAGAATTAAGTTTAGACGCAGAAGACGCTTTTGCTGCAAATACTTTTACCGGAAATACATTTACAGAAGATGCAATTCTAGAAGATGTGCTTCCAGAAGATGCCTTTACGTCTGAAGCGGCGGCATTTGACTTAATTGCAGATGTAGCGACTGAAAATGAGATAGCCCCTGACCTTGGGCTTAACTTAGTTGAAGCTGATTTGGGTCAGAGTCCAGCAGCCCAAGTTGAAGATGATCCTTTTGGATTAGGTGCAGAAGATATAGCCTTAGCTGATAATTCTTTCCCTGCGGTATCTATGGGCATGGATGATTTAGGTTTAGCGGCTGATCCATTTACCAGTGCACTAGATGATTTACCGTTAGATAGTGCCAGTTTCGAGCCGAATCTTGGTAATAACTTGATTGAAATGGGAGACGAAACGGCTTTCTCTTTTGCCTCCCTCGAAGATTCCTTAATTTCATCAACGGACAAACTAGAGCAAATTACCGCAGGCAGTAGCGCTGCGACACCCGATATTTTAGGCTTAAGTGATTTAGATTTGTCTAGCTTAAGCTCAAAGGAAATTGATTTAGATTTCCTCAGTCAGAATCAATCTGGTATGGCATCTGAGCTAGCTGAACCTAATCTTGATCATAATTTGGATTTATTAGAAGATGATTCCATTGAAGGTGATTTTCTCGAAGACATCTTAATTGCTGGCGACATCCCTAATGCCTCAGATATTGGACTAGACAATATCGCGCAATCACTAGCGCCAGCATCATCAGATTTATCATTTTTAGATGTTCTAGAATTAGCTAACGACTCTGAGCAACCGGCATTAGGCAGTGAGTCATCCCTAGCTGACGATCCATTTAGTGATAGTGTATTCAGTTATAGTTCTGGTAATCAGAGCGATGATTTAGACTTTGATTCTTTAGGAAATATGCCGCCCCAAGGTCAAATCACTAATCCAACTGATCATAAAAGCCGTGATTTGATCATGCCAGCAATTCCTGATCTAGATATGGAATTATCCCTAGATTTTGATAATAATGATGATTTCTTTGATAACTTGTCCAATGACAGTATCAGTAATTCTATTTTAGAGTTGAGTCATAAACCAGAGGTGGAACGAGAACCGAAAGCCTCAGAAATAGTTAGCCCAACTGGGTTACCTGCACTAGAATTGAGCGGTTTGTCATTACTAGATGAGGCAGTGGATGATTTATTTTTAGACGATTTTACTAGTGATGCTCCGAGTCTAAGTCCTTCTAATTCATCCATTCCTATGGCGAATCATCCATTTGATATGGATAATTTGCATTCCCAATATAATCCTCGTGACCATAGTTTAGATGATTTAGATGCAGATGATGATTTCAGTTTTGATGCCCTGATGCTCGAAATTGAAAAACCATTGACTCCTAAACCATCAGCGCCCCAAAATCCTGATCATCCTAAAAAAACTGAACCATAGAATCATAATTCCTGCCAGTATGCACATTCGCATTGCTGAACCAAACGATCTACCTGAGATTGTCAATATTTACAACGCTGCGATTCCTGCTCGCCAATCTACTGCCGATCTAGAAGCGGTATCAGTGGAAAGTCGGCAGGCTTGGTTTACTGATCGCCAAATGAGCAAACATCCGATCTGGGTCGCAACTATTACTGACATGAATCAGGGAGATGTGATTATCGGTTGGTTAAGCTTGCAGCCGTTTTATGATCGGTCAGGCTATGACAAAACCGCCGAGATTAGTATTTATATTAGACCTAATTACCAAGGGCAAGGGGTGGGGCGCAAGCTCTTACAACACCTAATTGAAGCCGCACCGACTTTAGATATTGATGTTTTAATTGGCTGGATTTTCGCCCATAACGCACCAAGTTTGAAGTTATTTCAGTCTTTGGGTTTTACTCAATGGGGATTGTTACCCCAAGTGGCGGATTTAGAAGGTAAACGTTGTGATTTAGTGGCGATGGGGCTTTTATTACCGAAGTTAGAGTGGGAAGTGAAAGTAGATTGATCAATGTTTGAAACAGCCCGATGACTAATTATTTAGACGGATCAAAAAACAGTGATAATGGTTTTTAACTAATGCAATAATAACTTTAGGGCATGGTTAAATAAATAACTTTAAATAGATTTTAAATTTAATAATTAAAAAAAACATGACACACTTTGGTGCGATCTGTCCGGCTGCTGCTGGACATTTAAACACAATGACTGCTTTAGGACGCGAACTCCAAAGACGCGGGCATCGAGTCACGGTACTGGGGATGCCTGATGCAGAACCAAATGCTAAAGTTGCTGGTTTAGAATTTCGAGCTATTTCGCCGGTTGATTTTCCTGTAGGTACAACAGCAAAATTTTATGAAGAACTAGGCCATCTCACTGGATTAGCAGCGCTGCGTTACACAATTTCTTTATCAGAAAAAACCACAACTTTATTTTTGCGTGATGCCCCAGAAGTGATTAAAAATGCTGGAGTAGAAGCATTGATAATTGATGAATGTCTATTCGGAGGAAGCACTGTTGCCGATTTACTAAATATTCCCTTTGTAACAGCTTCTTCTGCTTTAGTTAACGGTTTTGATGATACTATTCCACCAGCTTTTACCACTTGGAAATATAATCCCGTTTGGTGGGCCAGATGGCGTAATCGTTTTGGTTATGGGGTAATTCGTAATTTTGGTCAACCTATTTATAAGGTGATTTCAACATATCGACGGGAGCATCATCTGCCGCCTTGTGTAAATATTAACGATTTCCATTCTGTTTCTAAATTGGCAATTATTAGTCAGCAGCCTGCTGAGTTTGAATACCCCAGAACTAATTTAGATGGGATACTCCATTTTACCGGACCTCATTTTGATCCCGCAGTGAGAAAACCAATCGATTTTCCATTTGAAAAATTGGATGGACTACCCTTAATTTATGCTTCAATGGGAACGTTACAAAATCGTCTCATTCATATTTTCTACAAGATTGCTGAAGCTTGCGTCGGTTTAGAGGCAAAATTGGTCATTGCCCTCGGCGGTGGCTTAGAAACTCAAGCATTGCCTGACTTACCGGGAAATCCCATCGTTGTCAAATACGCACCACAATTAGAATTATTGCAAAGAGCGAGCCTGACTATTTGCCACGCCGGAACGAATACAGTATTAGAATCTCTGGCCTATGGTGTACCTATGGTGGCTATTCCTATTACTAATGACCAACCAGGGGTTGCCTCCCGTATTGCTTGGAGCGGTGTAGGGCAATTTATTACCACTTCCCAATTGACCACTAAGAGATTACGGCAATCTATTCAAGAAGTCTTAACCCAATCATCTTATAAAGAAAATGCACTCAAATTAAAAGTTGCTATTGAAAGGGCGGGCGGTGTTCCGCGTGCTGTTGATATTATTGAACAAGTAATACAGCCGTTTTTGGTTTGATGGGATACCGATTTAATCACAAACCTTGGTGGGGCGGGCATCTTGCTTGCTTAAAGTAAGTGTACCTTACCTAAATGCAATAGGCTGTAATGAATAGATCATGTGTTATGATCAACATACAAAAGTTGAGAAATCATCGAAAGTAATACCGGATTAACCCAACATCTCAATTGCACAACATGGCTAAACAATATATTCCTAACGCATTTTTAAAAATTGAAAATTCCCAAATCTATGCAGTATTTAGCTGGAGTAACCGTCAACCCGAACTCATTTCGACTCAATCTTGGTTGGCAATTTTAGAGATATTTATTCATCAACATGATATTCAATCAGCTTATCAAGCTTTCCAGCAAATACAGTCAAATCCGCGCAACCAGAAAATTACTGAAGCAGTCGAGCAGTATAATTCCCTCATCTGCCATCAAGGATTGACTTTATTGAGAAATGAACAATTAACAATTTTAGAGAAAGATTTTGGCAGCTTCTTTACAGAAAAAGAACAGTTCGATCTGAGTCACCTAAGCCAGCTTAGTCCTGAAGTGTTGCTCCATTTATTTGCACCCTTCCTGCCGCAAAAAGATTTAGGAGAAATTAACACTATATCTGACTTTATGGCAATAGTTTGCCATTTAGAGAGGATTGGGTTACTATCCCCTGCTCATCAGTCTTTGGATTGGGGAGATTTCAAGAGAACTAATCCCATTTGTCAAACTTTCGGTTTTTTGAGAGGACAACCAGTTGATCGATATTACCTTGACAAGTTTATCCAAAAAATTCGACCGGAAATTGTCGGCAACATTCTCGAAATCGGCGCAACACCCCAAGCTAAAGAAACTTATCAATTAAGTCCTGATTCATCCTATCAAGTGCTTAATATAGAGCCATTCCTAGGCGTAGATATAGTAGGCGATGCTCACAATGTAAATTTAATCAAGCCTGAATCTTTTGACACAATTCTTTTATTCTCGGTTTTAGAACATTGTTATGCGCCTTGGATTGTAATCGAAAATATCTATACTTGGTTAAAACCCGGTGGCAAGTGCTTTGCCATGACTCCTGTTTCTGCCAAAATCCATAATGTTCCTCAAGATTATTGGCGAATTATGCCCGATGCTTTTACTTGGATGCTCAAGAATTTCTCTCACCATGAATTACAGTTGTGCGGTAATACCATGACTGTCTTGGCTGATCTTTACGGTATATCCGCAGCAGAATTAACTACTGAAGAATTAGATGCTTATCATCCTGATCATCCAGTTTCTATCTATTTTTCCGCCACCAAATAAACACTGATTACTAGGGTTCTGTACTTCGCTTGCTTAAAAAGCACTATATAGTTGATTCAATTTATTTTGAGACAGTGCTAAAGAGCTTACTACAAACCTAATCGAGCTTTGAAAAGCTTGTAAGTAGACCGGATTAATTATTTGTAGGATGGGTTACCCATGTCAATGTTGGGTTTCATTCTTCAACTCAATCTA
>JBAXSK010000166.1:0-9738 GCA_037130765.1 Pseudanabaena sp. ELA607 | reverse complement strand
TAAAATGAACGCTCATATGGGGAATCAGGTGAAACTGAGTTTTGTTCAAAGTTTTCATCTTTTAACTACAAGGATATCAGTAGTAGTAGGGTATGTTATTAACGCACCCTGCTGGACTGGTTTTCCCGCCTTGCAATCTATCGTTGTACGTCCATAATCTTGAATTAGCTGCGGATCTAGGTTAGCCTAAATCAATTGCGAAATTAGAGGTTTTTGCCATGACTCGCGCTCCCCGCCGCCCATTGAGTATCGGTAATGTAGTCAGTACAGGGATAGTGCTATACCGTTCCAACTTAAAGACTTACTTTTTGATTGCACTTCAAGCTTATCTCTGGATTATTCTGCCATTAACTATTTTAGTTATATCTAGTACTATAGCTATAACGGCTACTATTTTTAGAGCAAGCGGGCTATATCTCTGGGGTTTCTTGGCAATTGTTGCATTTCTACTACTCATTGTCAGCATCTCTAAATATCAAACCAATGCGGCTTTAATTTCGCGACTTGCTTACCAAGACTTAATCGGTCAGCCTGAGACCGTCAGAGTAGCACGCCAGCACGTTGATCCTAAGCTTTGGCGATTTTGGGGAGTATCTATCCTCGTGGGATTGCAATTATTTGTGATTTATATTCTCACCGCGATCACTCTTATTATATTAGTGCAAATATTAGGATTTATTTTTCGTGGCGGTGCTGCTATCTTGATCGGGTTTCTCGTTGGGGCAATTGGATTTTTAGGGATAGGAATCATTCTGTCATGGTATTTTGCGCGTTGGATGATTGCTGAAGTTCCCTTAGCAGTAGAGAAAAATTTAACTGCAAGTGAAAGCATTAAACGTAGTTGGGATCTAACCCAAAACTCGGCACTCAGAGTTCAAGGGGTTGCTTTAGCTGCTTTTTTGGTAACAATTCCAATTATCGCTTTAACCAACTATGTCGGAGAAATTATATTTTATGTCGGAGAAATTATATTTGCTAGAGCAGTACTTGGCTCTTCTCTTTTCTGGGCAGGCACGGCGATTTCCTTTGTTTTTAGCTTTATAGGAGCGATTTTGGTGCTTCCACTCTGGCAAACGATCAAATCGGCAATCTACTATGATTTGCGAACGCGCCGTGAGGGATTAGATATCAAACTGCGTCAGGGAAGGGGAAGTAATGACGATAATAATTTTATCTAGCGTAGAAACCCATGAGATTTTTTAATAAAATCACGCTCCAACCCCCCGAAAGTGTGGAACTGGAATTTACCCTTGCAGTAGTAGTGGACTGTTTCACTTAAAATAGTGCGATAGGCAATCGGTTAAAAAGCTTTTAATAATGAATTATCCAGATTTTCTATTGCATCACTTTAGCTGAAACAGTCCAGTAGGGTACGTTAATAACCCACCCCACTAAAATTAAAAATCCCCCTGTATCACTAAGAAATAGGGGGATTTTTGATCTATTTTTTGACCGATTTAGTCAAGAATTAGCAAGTCTAGAGATCGTTAACTAACGTTCCTAATTAACTGCAAGTTACCGGCGTACCAATTTCCTTAGGAGTCGCAAAAGAAGTTCCACAACTGCAAGACTTGGAAGCATTAGGATTACGGAATCGGAAACCACCACCGAGTAAATCTTCGGTATAGTCTAATTCCAAACCCTGTAACTGCACCAAATGGCTGTTATTAATCACAATTTGTACACCATTGCAGTCATATTGCTGTTCTTCTGCGGTGGGGCTGTCGGCAAAGTCCATCACATAGGACAAGCCAGAACAACCACCCTGTTTAATGCCTAAACGCAACGGCGCATCCGTACTGCGTTGTTTTTGCAAATTACGAACCCGAGTGATAGCAGATTCAGTAAGCGTAATCATAAGCGATATTTTCCTGATTATCCGAAACGACAAGACGAAACTACTAGTGCAAAAATCACTAGCTTCAGGTTTTAGGCAACAATAACTAAGAAATTTAACTTAAATCAAACTTAAATCAAATTTAAATTAGACCTAAATTAAATATTGCCAATAGTTATCCTGCTCCAAGACCAATAAAACTGGTTAGGCTTAGTCCTCAAGAACCACAAGGGCAATGCTCGATAAAGCCACATTGGTATAACCTGCCACCTTCACGGCTTTATAAATAGGCTGGGTCAAAGGGCAACGGTGCAAACCAAACATCCGCACCCCTTTATCCAACAGCAGACCAGTTTTAAAGTGAACATCACGATGCAAGCGCACTGCTTTCGCTAATTGAGATTTGCCACAAAACATAAAAGTAATCCTGAGAAATAATCCTGAGTAAATTTAGTCCAAGTAAAACTACTAACTCTATCTTACAGGACTTATTCAGGCGTGGCAGCAAAAGTAAAAGGGAGGTCATAGGTCAAGCTGTCAGCGCCCTATATACCCCCCCTATATTGGTAAATTAATTGGTAAATTAAATTGCGTACATAACTAAAACTCAGTTAATACTTAATCACCATCCGCGAGCTACCAGAGGCGCTGTAAGCATTACTAGTGCTGCTGGTATTGGTAGTGTTATTACCGCTAACACCGCCACTGGGACTAGGACTAATTCCAGCAGCTAGGTTAGGCCGTGCCCCATTAGGATTATTACCATACCGCGCCAAAGCATCCGGATTGAATCGATACCCCACATTACGCACGGTTTGAATCAGATTCGGCTGTTGGGGATCAATTTCCAGTTTTTTCCGCAGGGATAAAATATGGGTATCCACCGTACGGGGATTATTAATTTCGTCAGGCCAAGCGCGATGCAACAAATCGGCGCGGCTAATCGCATTGCCCTCGGATTGGGCTAAAACATACAGCAAACTAAATTCCTGCGGAGTTAAATCAATGGCATTTCCTTTCAAGCGTACTTGTCGCTGAATTAAATCTACCTTGAGGCTGCCATAGTCGAGATAGGCCGGAGGAGCCGTGGTGCGCAACCGCCGCGCTAGAGCTTCTACCCTTGCCAAAAACTCCTGCATTCCAAAGGGTTTACGCAGATAATCGTCAGCCCCAGCCCGCAAACCCGCCACAATGTCGGTTTCACTGGTATGGGACGAAATAATTAAAATCAAAGGACTGTGCTGGCGATGGAGCCACTGACACAACTCAATGCCGTCACCATCGGGCAAGTCGGTACTAAGCACCACCAAACTTGGCTGTTGCCGCTGGAATGTTGGTTTTGCTTGCTGAAACGTCGTTGTTTGACATACAGTGTAACCCAACTGTTGTAGATGCCAGCCCAAAAGGGAAGCCAAATTGGGATTGCCTTCGATAACTTGAATACCAATTGGGATCAAAGCAACACACCCCTGTCTTTTACGACAATAAACCCTAGCTAAACCATAGGATACTCTGACGAGATACCCATGAGATACTAGTTTAATGGCATCATACCCCACAGTTTCTTTCTATTCTGTAGCTGTAATTACCCGTGGACTACCGTAATCCTGCACCAACCGTTGATATTATCATCACTTTGACTGATCATCCCCAGCAGCCGATTGTTTTGGTGGAGCGGCGTTTTAACCCTTTGGGCTGGGCAATTCCGGGGGGATTTGTGGACTATGGCGAATCTCTCGAAACAGCGGCAAAGCGTGAAGCCCTTGAAGAGACTGGCTTAGAGGTCAAGTTAATGGATTTGCTTTATGTGTATTCTGACCCACAGCGGGATGCGCGGCAACATACCATTAGTGCGGTGTTTCTAGCCGAAGCCACGGGACAACCCCATGCTGATGATGATGCTAAGGCGGTGGGATTATTTTATGAATGGTCATTGCCAGAAATAATTTGTTTTGATCATCGGCAGATTTTGCAGGATTTTTGGCATTTGCGGCGCTATGGGGTACGTCCGCGCCCTTAAGCATAAAATTTAGCTGGTGAATTAGCTGCCAGTTTGATACTACCCGCAAGCTCTATGGTGAGATTCTTGGTGTAATGAGACAACTTAGCAAAACAGGCTTAGATCACCTTAGTATCAGGTTTCACTGGAACCAAGCTTAAATTTGGGTATGCCTTACCCTATTGAGACTTTTAGCCAAATAGCGATCATGATCTTTTAGTTATTGAATATTCCATGAAGCAAGATGCCCAGAATTTTTGACAACATGGAGAACCACCTACTTCCTGAATTGTGCCATAACTTAGATGGTGCAATTAGGGCAGATTTTTGTGTGGGTTATATGAATCTGCGGGGCTGGGGATTACTAGAAGACAAAATCGAGCAGTTTGCAGGGACTCAAGAAGCGCAATGTCGTTTATTAGTGGGAATGCAGAAACTACCCAAAGATGAACTGCAAACCCTGTTTAGTTTAGCTAGGGATGAAAATAAGGTTGATTTAGAGGAAGTGAAGCGACTCAAATTTAGGTGTGTGCAAGAGTTCCGCTCACAGTTAATTTTTGGCTCACCAAACAACCGAGACGAAGCGACATTACGTCGTTTAAGTCATCAAATCAAGGCAGGTAAAGTAGTAGTTAAATTATTTGCCCGCCATACCCTTCATGCCAAGCTTTATTTGATTTATCTGCCCGAAAAAACACCTCGGGTCGGCTTTTTGGGCAGTAGTAATCTCACTATGTCAGGACTATCTAACCAAGGGGAATTAAATATTGATGTTAATGATCATGATGCCACCGGTAAGTTAGAGCGGTGGTTTGAGGACAAATGGCAAGATAAGTTTTGTGTGGATATTTCCTCGGAATTAGCACAAATTATTGATGTCAGTTGGGCGCGGGAAACCTTGATTCCTCCTTATCAGATTTATCTGAAAATGGTCTATCACCTCTGTCAAGATGCGCGGGCTGGTATATCAGAATATCATTTACCGAAAGAATTTAAGCTGTTTGAGTTTCAGATTGAAGCAGTCAAAATTGCGGCCCGTTATGTGAATAAGCATAATGGTGTGATGATTGCTGACGTGGTGGGACTAGGTAAAACTATTGTTGCCACTGCCTTAGCTAGGATTTTACAGGATGATTATTTTCTGGAAACTCTGATTATTTGTCCTAAAAATCTGGTGCCAATGTGGGAAGATTATCAAGCAACATATCGCTTGATTGGGAAGGTTATATCAGTCAGTCGAGTTCTGGAAGAATTGCCGGACTTACGCCGCTATCGGGTGGTACTAATCGATGAAAGTCATAACCTCCGCAATCGTCAAGGGCAGCGTTATCGGGCTATTAAAGAATATATTGAGAGAAATAATAGTAAATGTATTTTACTCACGGCTACGCCTTATAACAAGACCTATCGAGATTTATCGGCTCAGTTTCAGTTATTTATCGATGAAGATCATAATTTAGGCATTCGTCCGGAACGATGTATCAAAGAAATGGGGGAGACGGAGTTTAGAAATCGCTTGCAAGGGGAAGTGTGTTCCCTAAAAGCGTTTAATTTGAGTGAGCATCCTGAAGACTGGCAGGAATTGAGCCGCCGCTATATAGTTCGGCGTACTCGCGGTTTTATCAAAAATAATTATACCAAAGCCGATGATACTGGCAGACAATATCTAGAGTTTCCGGATGGGAAGCGTGCTTATTTTCCGACGAGAATTCCTAAAACCGCTAAGTTTGCCATTGGTCATAATATTGGTAATATTAATGATGATCCCTATGCTTTACTTTATTCTGATCGCGTAGTTGATGTGATCAATAGCCTTAATTTACCGCGCTATGGGTTAGGGAATTTTGTTTTGGCAGAGGTAGCAAAGCCGAAAAAAGGCAAAAAGAAGGCGATGGATTTGGGCATTTCGGATAGTGAGGCGAAAATCTTAGATAATCTGTCCCATGCGGGGCGGCGATTAATGGGATTTTGTCGGACAAATTTGTTTAAGCGTTTAGAAAGTAGTGGATTTGCTTTTTGGCAGTCCCTTGATCGGCATATTTTACGCAATTATATTTATCTCCATGCCATTGATCGTGGGTTAGATATTCCCATTGGGACTCAAGATGCGGAATTTTTAGACCCTCGCCATAGTGATGAAGATGCTGATTTTCTCTCGTCTACCCAGTTTGATCTAGAAGCCGAAGAGAGTTCGAGTCAAGATGTGGAAAACGAATCCTATGGGGCTGAAGTGAACTATCGTGACCGAGCGGCTACGGTTTATCAACTCTATCAGACTAAATATCGCAAGCGGTTTCAATGGATTCGCCCTAGTTTGTTTAAACCAGAACTAGCTGAGGCTCTAAGAGGTGATGCTCAGGCGTTGATCGGGATTTTAGAACTATGCCCACAATGGGAACCTCAGCAAGATCATAAATTAACGACGCTGGTGAGTCTGCTGCAAGGGGAAAACCGTGAGCGCAAGGCGTTGATCTTTACGCAGTTTGCGGATACTGCTAAATATTTAGGGCAGCAGTTGACGCAGTTGGGTATAGCAGAGCTAGCGGTGGTTACAGGTAATACGCCTAACCCGACGGAAATCGCCCATCGATTTAGTCCAAGGAGTAATAATAAACAGGAGCAGATTACGGCGGATCAAGAATTACGGATTTTGATTGCTACGGATATTTTGAGTGAAGGGCAAAATCTGCAAGACTGCAATATGATTATTAATTATGATCTGCCTTGGGCTATCATTCGCTTAATCCAACGGGCAGGACGGATTGACCGCATTGGTCAGGATGCTCCAGAAATTTTCTGTTATTCCTTTTTGCCAGCGGATGGGGTGGAGCAATTGATTAATTTAAGGGGCAGATTACGCCACCGGTTAGCCCAAAATGCTGAGGTGGTGGGTACGGATGAAGCTTTTTTTGAAGGAGACCCAGATCAGGTGGTGCGGGATCTATATCATGAGAAAGCGGGCATTATGGATGATGATGAGAATGATGAAGTGGATTTGACTTCTGAGGCTTTTCAGATCTGGAAAAATGCTACGGATCGCGATCCTAAACTCAAAAACACCATAGAGGCTTTGTCTAATGTATCCTATGGGACGCGCTGGCATACTCCGGAACCGACTAAGCCGGAAGGGGTCATAGTGTATGTGCGGACGGCGGAAGGCAATGATGCGCTGGCCTATGTGAATCGTCAGGGACAAAGCGTGACTCAATCGCAATTAGCAATCCTCAAATTAGCTGCCTGTGAACCGAATACCCCACCATTACCCAAAGATGCACAGCATCATGAATTAGTCGAACAGGCGGCAACTATGCTAGTAGAAGAAGAAAAAAGTATGGGCGGTCAGCTTGGGAGTGCTAAGGGGGTGAGATTTCGGACTTATGAGCGACTGAAGCGCTATGTGGAACATGAAAGGGAGCACAATCCTTTACTAATTCCGGCGGATTTACCTAAGGTGATCGATCAGCTTTATCGCTATCCTTTGCGACAGTCGGCTATCGATACCCTTAGCCGCAAGTTTAAGGATAGAATTGATGATGGGCAGTTGGCAAATTTAGTCTTATTTCTATATATGGAAGAGCGTTTGTGTATTATTGCGGAGGAAGAGCGTCACCATGAACCACAAATAATTTGTTCGTTGGGAATTTTTCAGCAGTAAAAAGGTAAAAGTTATGACTGGATTATATGAAACGGATTTTTATCGATGGACGGTTGAGCAATCACGGCTTTTGGCTTTGGGTAAGTTTAATGATTTGGATTTAGAAAATTTGGCGGAGGAAATTGCATCTTTGGGTAGACAGGAACGACAGGAACTAGAAAATCGTTTAGGTGTTTTAATTGGACATCTTTTAAAATGGCAATATCAGCCAAATAAGCGATCGCGTAGCTGGCAGGTGACAATTAGTAATCAAAGACGCGCAATCAACAAGCTATTAACAAATAATCCGAGCTTGAAACCCTATTTAGATACGGCGATGCAAGATGGATTTTTGTTAGGATTGGGTTTAGTGCTTTCGGAAACAAAACTTAAAAAGAAGTTATTACCAACTGATTGCCCCTATGCGATCGCGCAAATTTTTGATGTTAATTTTCCTGATGATATTGATATGGATTTTGATTGAGGAGATAAAAATATGAGTACTGGTTTATATAAAACAGATTTTTATGGTTGGACGATTGAACAGTCAAAGCTTCTAGCAATCGGCAAGTTAGAGGGTTTGGACTTGGTGAATTTGGTGGAGGAGATTGAGTCTTTGGGTAAACAAAAACAGCAGGAGTTATCCAATCGTTTGGGTGTGTTGATTGGACATTTACTAAAGTGGCAATATCAACCAAATAAGCGATCGCGTAGTTGGCAGGTGACAATTCAATTGCAACGGGAAGAAATTCGGGATTTGTTATTTGATAATCCTAGTTTGAAATCTTATTTGGATAGAGCTTTACCAAAAGGGTTTCGATTGGGGTTAGCATTGGTTTTAGGTGAGACTCCGATTAGTAAAAAGTTATTGCCCAGTGAGTGTCCTTATAGCTTCGAGCAGTTGCTGGATTTGAGTTTTCCTGACGATATTGATATAGATTTTGATTAATTAGAGAGGTAAAAATATGACTTCTGATTTGTATGAAACGGATTTTCATCAATGGACGGTTGAGCAATCGCAACTTTTGGCTTTGGGTAAGTTAGAGGGTTTGGATTTAGAAAATTTGGCGGAGGAAATTGCATCTTTGGGTAGGCAGCAGCAACAAGAACTAAGAAATCGTTTGGGTGTATTATTAGGACATTTTTTGAAATGGGAATATCAACCTGATAACCGTAGTAAAAGTTGGGTATTTACAATTAGAGAACAACGGCGTGAATTAACATTTCTAATTGCTGATAATCCTAGTTTAAAGTCCTATCTTGATGAGGCGATTTTGCGCGGGTATGCTCAGGGTTTTGATTTGGCTGTTAAAGAAACTAATCTCAAATGCAAAGATTTTCCCAAAAAATGTCCCTATACGATCGCCCAGATTTTTGATGAGAATTTTCCTGATGAGATTAATGAAGATTTATAATAAAATAAAAGTATGGAGATTTAAGTTATGGCGATCGCGATAGAAAAACACACAAATACAATTTCGCTTGATGAGTTTCTGGCTTTACCAGAGACAAAACCTGCGAGTGAATATATCAACGGGAAAATCTATCAGAAACCTATGCCTCAAGCCCAACATAGTCGCTTAGCCACAAAATTTGCGGGTGTGATCAATGATCGTGGCGAACCAGACTTTTTGGTATCAGCTTTTTGTGAACTGCGTTGTAAATTTGGTGGACGGGCGATCGTGCCAGATGTTGTGGTGCTGGAGTGGGAGCATATTGCCCTTGATGAGAATGATGAGCCAATCAATAAAATTGAAATTCCTCCTGATTGGCTCATCGAGATTCTTTCGCCTGATCAGTCGTCAATTATGGCAATTGATAAAATTGATTTTTCTTTAAAGCATGGCTCGAAGCTAGGTTGGTTGATTGCACCAGAGGAAAGGGTAATTTTGGCAAATCAGGGCAATGGGCTTATTTATTATCAAGGAACGGATATTCTGCCCGTGCTAGATATATTGGGAGATTGGCAGTTATCGGTGCAGGATGTGTTTAATATACTCAAATATAAAAGAAAAGCGGGGTAATTATGGCTATTAATCTGAAAAAGTCGCGTCAATATTTACAGGATTTTGATTTTTCCAGTCTTTTTATTGAGGAGTTGGGCTGGTCGAATCCTCAAAGTCGCAAGGCGGTGGCTTTTGATTGTGATGGTAAAACTTTTTATCGTCAGGGGGTGGCGCAGTTGGCGGGGGTGTTGGTTTTGGAGGTGACGGCTGAGGATGGGGAGATTCCTGATGGTAAGGTGCGGGCGAATGTGCATAAGGAGAT
>JBAXSK010000165.1:0-9796 GCA_037130765.1 Pseudanabaena sp. ELA607 | reverse complement strand
TACATCATTACAATGCCTCGCTTTCAGCCTAAACATTACTTTGCATCACTACCCATTAATTTATTAAAAGCCGAAAAACTCCAAGAACAAAAACTCGCCTTACAAGAAAAAGAACAACTCAATGAAAGTTTACAAGAATCACAAATTCAGTTAATCGAAAGGGAACAACAGTTAGAATATGAAGTACTGCATGATGCTCTGACTGGTATTCCCAATCGTAATTGGCTCAGTGAACATCTCGAAAATGTCATCCAGAGCCGCGAAGATTTTGCCATCCTATTTATTGACCTAGATCGATTCAAAATAATTAACGATAGTTTAGGGCATTTGGTGGGCGACGAAATTCTGAAGCAAGCTACTAAACGCATCAGAGCCGTTTTACCTGAATTTGCCTCTTTATCACGATTTGGCGGCGATGAGTTTGTGGTCTTAGTCGAAGAAGCAATCGATCTCAATACCCTTACAAATTTATCTGATCTGATTCAATTACAATTGCAATTACCTTTCTATTTAAACAATTACGAACTGTTTATCAGTGCTAGTATTGGCATTACTATTTCCCATGAAGAAGAATATACCCATCCCGAAGAAGTGCTAAGGGACGCAGATTTAGCGATGTATAAAGCTAAGCATCAAGGACGGGGACGGTATGCCACGTTTACCCACGGTGATCGCGTAGCAGCCATGAGCCGGTTACATATGGAGCGGGATCTACGTCAAGCCCTAGAACAGGAAGAATTTTATTTGCATTATCAGCCGATTGTGTCGTTAGAGACTTTACATATTATTGGTTTCGAGGCATTGGTGCGGTGGCATCATCCATCGGGACAGCCCATCTCGCCAACGCAATTTATTACCGTCGCTGAAGAAACCGGCTTGATTAATTCCTTAGGTTGGTGGATTATGCGTGAAGCTTGTCAACAAATTCACCAATGGAATCAACAACTGGGGGTGGGTAATTGGCTTTCTGTTAATGTGAACGTATCGCCAGTTCAACTGCGGCAAGTGGATTTTCTGGCTAGGGTAAAACAGATTTTGCATGAAACTGGCTTACCCTATGATTTATTGAAGCTAGAAATAACCGAAAGTTGTCTTTTGGATAATATAGATGGGACAAATGAGCTATTTGCGCAATTTAAAGAACTAGGCATTAAATTATGTATTGATGATTTTGGTACGGGCTATTCTTCTTTGAGTCGGTTGCATGAATTACCGATTGACACCCTCAAAATCGATCAATCTTTTGTCAAACGCATTGGTTCAGCAGCCGATAGTGTGGCCATGATTCAAACGATTAGTTCCCTTGCGGATAGTTTGCAGATTAGTTCCGTCGCTGAAGGAATCGAAACCCAGTCACAGCTTGATGAACTGATTGCTATTGGCTGTCATTTAGGGCAGGGATATTTATTTGCGAAGTCTTGTTCTGCGGAGGATGCTTGGGAGTTATTACAAAAGTTAGCGCCCAAGCATGGCTCGTCACAAATGCTGCCATCTGTGTCAAGGTAATGTTTAAGTTGATATTTAAGGTAAGAATGGTACAGTATGGAATAGAATGTAGGTTGAGTTGAACGCAGTGAAACCCAACAAATTAAGGCAAGGTAAGGAATAAAGACAATGTTGGGTTTCGTCACTGGACATTAAGAGCTAAGCCTAACATCAAATTTAATGACTAAAGTCTAAATTATCGTTAAAAAAGGTGCGTTACATTTCATGAACGCACCCTACTGGATAGACACACCTAAAATAGTGCAGTATGTTTTAGGTTAAAAGCTTACTGCGTAAACATATCCAAATTCTTATAAAGCATCAAATTAGCTGTGTCTGTCCACTACTGGACTTTGATGTTTCTAAGCGTTAGTGCTTCTTCGGTTCTTCGTCTTCTTTCTTGTGCTGGTGGTGTTCATAAACCTTTTGCGCACCGTAGGCCACCGCTGCGGCACCGAGCGCTCCCATAACCATCTTAGTCTTGCTAATATGATTGGTGTTCTCTTGCTTGTGTCCTCTTTCGTCATCCTGTTGGTCGTGGTTCTGTTGTTCAGTCATAAAATACTCCTTAAAGAAATATGGGTTGAAACACACTCCACAAAATTACGAACACATACCGCATAGGAGGATGCGATGCACCCGAAACGCAAAGTGTGCTTGAGCGTGTTGGCGCGTCACTAGACGGCTATGGAATCTGCTACACAAATAATAGCGTATGTTGCTGTTCTGTGTGCACGCGCTTGTTAGACATAATAGTTAATTATTGTTATCAATTATTTCAGCAGATAGTATGGAATAAAACGTAGGTTGGGTTGAACCAAGTGAAACCCAACAAATTAAGGCAAGGTAAGGAATAAAGACAATGTTGGGTTTCGTCACCTCAACCCAACCTACAAGATCAGTGATCGCACTGACTGACGAATTTCATTCCAATCATCGCTGGTAAAAGGAGTTGGATTTCCTGACGTGATACTTCGAGAATAAGGGTTTCAATGTGCCAATTCAAGGAAATGTTGCAGATTTCGATGCGGTTACTGCTTTTCTACCTCAGACGTAAAAATCAAAAATCCTTCCCAATTTTTCCTTGATCATTATGAATATGTGCAACGCTTCTTTTTTATGATGCGGTCAAAACTTGATTGCGTCCTGCGGCTTTGGCACTATAGAGTGCAGCATCGGCGGCTTGGATTACAGCACTTCCCTTTGAGCCATGTTGAGGGAAACTAGCAACGCCAAAGGAAGCAGTCAGGCTGCCGAGGAATTGCCCATTGTAGTTTAAGGAAATCTGGGCGATCGCCTCTCGAATCTCTTCCGCCCGTTTACTTGCGATTTCCAAAGATGAATCTGGTAAAACGAGGAGCATCTCTTCGCCACCCCAGCGACAAGGAATATCAGAACTGCGTATATGTTGCTTTAGCAAATTAGCAACGGTTTGCAGTACATAGTCACCAGCATCATGTCCATAGGTATCATTAAATCCTTTAAAATGGTCAATATCCAGTATAATTACGCCAATTTGATGCTTCTGACGTTTGGAACGCAATATTTCTTGATTAAGGCTTTCTTCAAGGTAGCGGCGATTAAATAAACCGGTGAGAGGATCGCGAGTGCTTTGGTATTGCAGCGTTTCTTGTAAGCGAAGATTGGAAATTGCCATACCCACTTGTTCTGCTAAGGTACGGGCAAGTTGCTGCTTTGGTTCTGATAAAGTATCTGGAGTTTTGGCGTTGAGATAGAATAAACCTAGCGCCTCTCCTTGGGCAATCATCGGAATGCAAATAGTTGCAATAATCGGATCATTTTCCAGGATATGTTTACAGTGAAGTCCAGACTGATTTTGGGCTATGTAATGTACTTGTCCCCGACGTAAAGCCCAGCAATCTTGATAATGAAAGCTTGTCTCCGATTGGAGTGGTTCACCCCAAGATGCGATCAAGTCGAATTTATTATCAGAATCATTGGCAATGAAAATTCCTCCAGCACAATCAGGAAAGAGTGGTTGCACTAAGATACTGAGAGTATTACAGGCTTCCTCCACAGTTATACAAGCTTGCATAAAATTGCCAATTTTATGTAAAGTTATCATCTCCGCATGGCGCTGGTTTAGCTCCGCAATGCGCTCTTGAAGTTGCTGACTAGCATAATTAAGCGCAAATTCTGCTTGTTTGCGATCGCTAATATCAATATTCGTACCCACAAAACGTAAGGGCTTTCCATCTGGTGAGCGACTCATCACTTTGCCACTTCCCAAAATCCATTTATAACTACCATCTTTGCATTTGATGCGATATTCGTTGGAACATAGCTCAGTTTCGCCACGCAAATGGCGCTCAATATCTGCATACACTCGCTCTCGATCCTCTGGATGTAACCGAATATCCCATTCGTTGGAGTTATTGCTAATTTCGTTTTCCTCAAAACCAAGCATAGCCTTCCATTGATGAGACAAGAAAACCTCATTGGTTTGGAGGTTCCAGTCCCATAAGCCACTTCCTGTCCCTTCTATGGCAAATTCCCAACGGATTGTACTATCATATAGAGCCGATTCGGTATGTTTGCGATCGCTAATATCTTCAGCCACATAGGAAAATCGCGGACGTTGATTAACGGAAATGTCAATGAATGAAACCGTGACTGACAACCAATAAATTACATTCTCTTTTTTGTGAGCATATTCAAACTTAATGAGATGCTGTTGTGCTTGGCTTAAGTGGTACTGAGTCAGCCAAAGTTGGATATATTCAGGAGAAATGCCTAACTCGCTAAACCATTTTCCTGCCGTTGTCTCTGGCGTGGTCTCAAAAAATGTTGCCGTGGCTATGTTATTGGAAATGAGCAGAATATCGCGCCCAGAAAGTTCTACTACTCCCATCATGAAAGGAGATGAGTTGTAAAAACTGCTTAATATCGCCTCCTGTTCTCTATGCAAGCATTCTACTCGCTGACAATCAATAATTTGAAGTTCTTGATTATTTTGGCGGGATTCCTCTTTCATAGACTTATCGCTAGTGCATCATAATAAAAACAAGTTAAATTTCTGACCTTTCTTGTATAAGTATCGCATAGCTATCGTAATTTATGCAAACATCACCAGATTGAAGGCAGGGCAACCACACACGTTTCTTAACAAAATAGGATGCATTTCGCAACAATCGATGAAAGCTAAGCAATGACTATATTTAAAGCTTCAAGGATAGTCTTAAGATAGTCTAGTAGGTTGGGTTAAACGAAGTGGAACCCAACAAATTAAGGCAAGGTAAGAAATAAAGGCAATGTTGGGTTTCGTCACCTCAACCCAACCTACAAGATCTGCAAGCTCCAATACCATTTCATCTTTTGGGTCGAGCAGGAATGGTCGCCAAAGGAAGAAAATTTCATGCTGTATGCCTACTGCACAGAAGAAATCGATTAAATCATCAACTTCTTCACGGCTCAGGTAAAGGTTTTGCAATTCCCGCAGTAAAACTTCTGTATATTCGAGTACCAGAGGCACTGACAAATGTATATCAAAATGTCCTGTATCAATGAGCGTCAGTAGTTGAAATGCACTGCCACGTCTAGACCTCAAGCCAGCAACAACAACATTGGTATCAATAACAACTTGAGGTAATGGGATTTGGAACTAGATAACTATGACTATTGGTACGCCTCAACTCTATCATTCTGAGGATGAAAAAAGCGCGTTACATTTGACTAACGCACCCTGCAAGATCGGCGATCACACTGACATAAACACATCAAGATTGTTGGGATGTGTGTGACATTTCATGAACGCACGGGGCACCCTACGGGGACTTTTGAGGAGTCGGCTCCAACGCAGTGTTAGACTTTTCTACGGGATGAAAAGACGGCTAATACCCAGATAGTTTTCAAGGTAAAGCACAATCTCAATTAAGCGGTCAACGCACTCCTCTCGATATTCCCTTTCAATAATCCGACCAACATTTGCAAGTGTAACCACAGGCAAAGAAGTTGGTAAACATTCTTCTCGAATTACTTCTTCTAGGGAATCTTCACCTTTCATGCTACGGTTAGCAGTTAGCAAAATCATTTGATTCTCTTGGGCAAATCTCCAGACCACTCTATCGCTGCTGGTAATTGGTAGTTCAACTTCATCGAATGAAATAAAACGAATTGGCAATGTTTCGAGCCAGCCTTCAGAAGCAATACTTCCAAAAAGCATTAGGGATTGCCCCTCAATATTATGATCGATTAGAAAAATCACTGGCTTATAGCTGCTCGTCTAGCTTTACGCGCTTGCAGTTTTTGCCAAGCAGAAGCATATTCAGGCTTGGGCGGCAACTTAGAAACACTAGCAATACGTTCTTTGTTACGCTCTTTCCAATAATCTCGAATTTCATCTGCCTGCCGTATGACTATTTGATACTCTGATTCTACTTCTTCGTAGTGAGTATCAATATAAGATATAGCTACATCAAACTGCTCGTCAGTTAGATAGAATTGATGACGGATTAAATGGCGAGGATAATTTGCGTGGATATAATCCATTATTTGATACAGGGTTATCCTTGTACCAGAAATTGTCAGACCACGCTCTGTTCGGGTAATTGCTGGTTTATTATCATGAGATAACAGCATGTTAATGATTAACCCTTGTTTGTATATGGTTGTTACTCTCCCCATCATATCACCTCCAACTCTGTTCGCCTTCGCGTCAATAAAAATAAGGTGCGTTATATTTCTTAACACACCCTAAAAAGATCGGCAGTGTACTATCTTCTGCCCCTCACTAAGCTGTAGTCCTCAGCGCTAATTGTGTAGTCTTCAAATTGACCATTGTCATCTGTGAATCTAAAAACTCCATTGCCTATATGCTTGATCGTTGCCCAAGTTCCCCGAACTCTTTCAGCAGGACCGAATGTTCTAAGCGTGCTGCCAATAGTTCCATTAGGAGGATTGACAACATTAATATTTATCTGTCTAGCATCACGAGAATAGAACAGGATTCTCCTGCCTGCATAGGCAATTTGCGTCCAACTGTTTCGGCAAGGCAAAGTTTGAGCAACGTAACGGCTACTAGTAACTACCTGACAAGTTCCCTGAGAGCGATCATAGTTGAGGGTGCTGTCATATTCCCTAAATAAAACCTGAAGATTGTTTGGATTCTGGGCTAAAGCCGTTAAATTTTCAAAGGACTGCAAGGCTATGGCACTCAAACCTACAACGCAGGCTGATAGGACTACTGATGCAACATTTTTTGCAAACATTTTTTCATACTCCGTTATGATGTCTAACGGTCTAGTTGAGCCGCCGCAGACAATCTTTGACTTTTACAGATCTCTTTTGATTAGGTCGGCTCCAACGCAGTGTTAGACAGTCGGTATCATGTCATATGGTTCTGGCTCCACATCGGGAACTTTAGCTAAAATCGCTTCGTACTTTAACCGACTACCTCTTTTGGCTCTTTCTTTGAGGTAATTTTCAGTCATTAAAGCAGAGAGTTTTTCTGCTATTGCAGTCGATATAAATTGATCGATAGAAATTCCATCACGACTTGCAAGGTCATATAAGCTTTTCTGTAATGAGTCAGGAATTTGAATTTGAACGATACTCATGGTAACTTTCCTATCAAGCGTAAAAACTCTGAAGGCTCCAGCAAATTTAATCCAAACTGCTCTACGCCTGCAAAGTCACGAGTGTTATATGTGATTATACTCTGACATCCTGCTTTGACTGCAAGCTCCAATACCATTTCATCTTTGGGGTCGCGCAGGAATGGTCGCCAAAGGAAGAAAATTTCATGCTGTATGCCTACTGCACAGAAGAAATCGATTAAATCATCAACTTCTTCACGGCTCAGGTAAAGGTTTTGCAATTCCCGCAGTAAAACTTCTGTATATTCGAGTACCAGAGGCACTGACAAATGTATATCAAAATGTCCTGTATCAATGAGCGTCAGTAGTTGAAATGCACTGCCACGTCTAGACCTCAAGCCAGCAACAACAACATTGGTATCAATAACAACTTGAGGTAATGGCATTTGGAACTAGATAACTGTGACTATTGGTACGCCTCAACTCTATCATTCTGAGGATGAAAAAAAAGCGCGTTACATTTCACTAACGCACCCTGCAAGATCGGCGATCACACTGACATAAACACATCAAGATTATTGGGATGTGTGTGACATTTCATGAACGCACGGCACCCTACGGGGACTTTTGAGGAGTCGGCTCCAATGCAGTGTTAGACTGCTGCCTTTGGGCGATTTGCATGAGTAGTCGCAGGGCTTCGTTAACCGCTTCACTTGTTGGAAATGCTTGAGCAACGTCAGGTTCTAGCAGCACGAGGTTTGTCCCTGATTGGTATCGCTTGACATATTTTCCTCTAACACCACCTTTCATCTTACTAAAATCATATTCAGGACGTATTTCGTCTTCTAGCTCATTATTCTCCATCTTCATAAAACCTCCGCTCATTTCGGGTGGCCTCTAGTGCGCTAATCATCCGAACTCGATCTGCTCGATCTGCATGAGGGACTACCAGGATGCGATTAGCATTTGATAATCCAATGATAACGTAACGCTCCTCGCCAAAGGAGTGATCTAAGTCAGGAAATGTCACAGATAAAGGATCGTTGAAAACAGTAGATGCCTCGTTGAATGAAACACCATGCTTTTTTAAGTTTGAGTTTGCTTTGTCTGGATTCTATTCAAACTGCATCTAAACAACACTCAACTACTGGGCATTAAAAGCTGAGCTTAACATCAAATTTAATGACTAAAGTCTAAATTATCGTTAGAAAAGGCGTGTTATATTTCATGAATGCACCCTACTGGACTTATTAGACATAAGAGTTAATCATTGTTGTCAATTATTTCAGCAGATAGTATGGAATAAAATGTAGGTTGGGTTGAACGCAGTGAAACCCAACAAATTAAGGTAAGAAACAAAGGCAATGTTGGGTTTCGTCACCTCAACCCAACCTACAAGATCTAAAACTTTTAAAGATCGGCTTTTTAGTAGTCGGCTCCAACGCAGTGTTAGACGGCGATACTGCTATGAAGCTACCGCAAAGTCTGTATAATGACGCATTTTAGGTTCATGAAATGCCAATACGATATCTTCTTTTGCAACACCTGCTCGAACTAAATCAGTTGCGATGCCTTCCTCAGTCCAATCCTCTTCAATCCAGAATTTATTATCTTGAATGCGAACGTAAACAGTCATACCCGTAAAACGCTCGCCGTTTTGCCAACCAAGATTCATCCAAATATAGTGTCCTTTTGTCTCATCCACGATCATAAATGTTTCAATGTCTGGGTGATGGCGACGATTACCCAATTCTATATATTCCGCAAGGATACGCTTAATTAATCTGGGATACTCAGTTAATTTATCCATTGTCTGATTTCCTCCATTTCTGTATCTACGACAATGAGTGGGAGTTGATGTTTATTCAGAATAAATTGAATCACATCTTGCTTGAAAAAACTTTTATAGGCGATTGTACTGACAGCAACATAGAGTTTGCGGTCTGGATCTACTTCTTCTAAAAGGTAGCGGTAGATATCGTATTGACCGAGAGCCTCCTTTAAATCTTGTATTTTTGACGCGCCGATAAAACTTTTCACTTCAACAACGAGCTTTTGTCCATATCGTTCCGCAGCCATAGGCTGTTCAGCACCGAGATCGGCGTACAAAGTTGCTTTCCGATACTGAATTATATAGGGATCATCAGTGATCACCCAGCCGTCTTTTATTAGTGCATTTCTTACTGCATCGTGGATTATATCTAGTTTCGGCATGGTCTAAGTATAGATCACAAAGATAAGGTACGTTAAATTTTATAAACGTACCCTACAAGCTTTCAGAAGTATACTCATCTAGGGGGTGGACAGGTTCCATCGTATGTCATAAATTCCTTCGGCGGTGAACTGAGTTCTAAAACGTTAGGAGAATTGTAGTACTGTCGATATTCTCTGAGTGAATCGGGATCAGAAAATCCGCAGTACTTTCTATTGCCAAAACTATAAAAAACTGTGCCTTTATATGGGAAAAATGATGCAGGAACAGGGCAGGTTCCCATATTTCGATAGGAGCTAATTCCTGGTACAGTTACGCTTGATGCAGGAAATACTGTTCTATAGATTTGAAGATGTCCTGGGCGACTAAAACCGCAGATAGTTCCACCAGATCGGGCGTACACCGTGCCACGATGTGAGAAATACCCGTCAGGAATACCCATATTTGGGGTAGTTTGAGCAGAAGCAAACAAAGGGGAAAATACTAATGCGGCAGTGCTGGCAGCCAAAAGAACTAAAAAAGAATGCTTCACCGTTATCTCCTT
>JBAXSK010000164.1:0-9817 GCA_037130765.1 Pseudanabaena sp. ELA607 | reverse complement strand
AAATTCCCCTCCCTTGGAGGGGTGGCAGGCAAAGCCTGACGGGGTGGTGCTATTTGTTGCATTCAAACTGTGCCATTCTTAATTTGATTGACTATAATTATTTTAAGAATTATTTTGAGCGCCGATTTAATTACTGGAATCAGGAGAAATCGCTTTAAGATTGGGAGCAAGTACTTTCAAAAATTCTGAGACAACTAACAATCAATAATATTCTGTAACGATACTTCCTTAGGTAATTGAACTTTTTCTGGATTTCCTAGCATGATTTATTTCTGGCGCTGGCTCACTAATTCCCATCATGATGATTCCTCTGCGCGTCATAGAATTGTGTTAGGAATAACTAGCTTCATTTTATCCTATGGTAGCGGTGAGTATAGTGTTTGGTCACCTGCTTTTGCTCAAACACAAATCCCAGACAATACTTTAGGGGCAGAGCGTTCCATAGTTGTCCCCAATGGCATAATCCCAGGCATTAATCGCGTTGATGGCGGTGCAGTTAGGAATAGTAATCTCTTCCATAGTTTCCAGCAATTTGATATTCCTGCCGGTGGGGGAGCTTATTTTAATCCTCCTAATGCTCAGATTACAAATGTTATTGTCCGAGTGACCGGTTCTTTAGCTTCGCAAATTCAAGGAACTTTAGGTGTAGTGGGGGATGCCAACTTATTCCTAGTCAATAGTAATGGCATTGTATTCGGTCCTCAGGCGCAGATTGATGTGCGGGGTTCTTTTCTGGCTAGTACTGCGCCACAAATCCGTTTTGCTGATAATACTATCCTCGATAATTCACCAACTACACCGCCGTTATTGACTGTGGCGGCTCCTTTAGGATTAAACTTTCCCAGTCAAAACTTTCCTAATCAAGCGACGGCGGCTCCGATTATAGTTAATGGCGCAAATTTTTATGTTCCTAGTCAGCGTACCTTTGCCCTAGTGGGGGGCCCGGTACAAATCATGGGTAGTACGGCTCCTAATTACACCGGAATCTTAGCTGGGGGCGCACCTTTTATCACGTTAGCTGATGGCACGGTAATTCCGACCACCGGTGGCGGCAGAATTGAACTAACCGGCATCACCACTGGCGGCGTTGATCTCATCGCAAATAGTAATGGCTGGACAATTGCACCAGTGGCGAATAGTCAAATGGCAGATGTTTCCTTAACTCAAAATGCCACTATTGATATTTTCAGTCAGGGAGGCGGTGGGATAGCAATTCATAGCAATAACTTCCGTTTAGCAGAAAATTCGCGCATTGCCCTATTCAATTTAGGGAATACTGCCACTAATGGTCTATCTATTTCTGCCCAAAATACGATTGAACTTAATGGTACTGGTAATTATCTCAGTACGTTTGATAAATTCGGCAACTTTACTTCTGGACCGTCAGAATTCCGTAATGGATTATTTACCATTAGTTTTGGCACAGGTAATGCTGGTAATATTGCCTTGGCAGGACGTAACTTACTCATGAATAATGGTGCATTTGCCATTGCATCTTCAGCACTTTCTGCCCCGGGTGGGTCAGTACTCTTAAACATCGCTGACAGCATTAGTATTGATAATTCGGCCGCCGTTACCGCTACTCGTGGTGGCAGTTCCGGAACTGCTGGAGACATTATCGTAAATACCCGTAACTTGCTTCTGCGCAATCAAGGGGAATTATTAGCGGGCACGGCTGGTTCCGGCAATGGTGGAGCTTTAACCGTCAACGCTGCGGAGTCAGTACAAATTGACGGTGTAGAACCTTTTTTGCGTGTGGGTTTTTTGGTCAATACAGGCTTAAACACTGGTACGGTAGCAAATGCTCGCGGCGGTGACTTAACCGTAAATACGCCCCTATTGCGCCTCAATAATGGGGGACGGATTTCCGCTTCAACTGCTGGCAGTAATTTTGCCGGTTTGATTCGGTTGAATGTGAACCGTTTGGAAATGGTCGGCTTAATTCCTAGTGGTATGGCTGGCAGTCGGATTGATGCGGAATCCTATGGCGCATTTGGGGCTGGAGCAGCTTCTGATATCGAAATCAATGCTGATCGTGTGATTGTGGCAGATTTAGGCACAATTTCTGTGAGTAGTTTTGGGATTGGTAATGCGGGAAATTTAAATTTACGGGCGAATCGGTTAGAACTATTGCGCGGTGGCAGTATTCAGGGCACAGTAGCCGCAGCCCAAGAAGGTAATTTAAATTTAATTACGGAAACGATGATTTTGCGTAATGGGAAGCTGATTACCGATGCTCAGGGGGTGTCTACAGGAAGCAATATTAACATTACTACCGGCACATTAACTTTAATAGAAAATTCTCATATCACCGCTAATGCTAAAGCTGGCAAAGGAGGAAATATTTTTATTAATGCCCAAGGTATATTCCGCAGTGATAATGACATCATTAGTGCTAGTTCTCAATTAGGCATTGATGGCATAGTGCAAATTCAAACACCATCGGTTAATGTCAATAATAGTTTAGTTCCATTAAGTGCTAAATTTATAGACAGTACTACGCGACTCAGTAGTAATTGTTTATCACAAACCAATTTATCTGAAACCGCCACAAATCGTTCTAATTTCCAGATTACCGGTAATGGGGGCATTGCTCGCAGTCCTTTAGATGAGAAGTTTTTTTCCTATTATGGAACTGTTAATGTAATTCCCACAGAAAATAGAACTAATATGATTACTAGGCAACCCAATTATTTGAATTCGTCATTCTATTCCCAAAATTCTGGATGGCAAGAAGCAAACACTTTAAGCCGCAGTGATGATGGTAAATTATGGCTGAATACTAAACCTCAAGAATCCCTTGCGGGAGTGGAAGAGCTAGTGTGTCAATATGCAACCAAACCAGCAAAATAATCAAGACAGAGAGAATATACAAACTAATCTTGGGCAAAATAGAATTTGATCATGATTTGAATAAGTTCTGACCGCCACTGCCTAATTACTTCAACCTTTGTAAAGCTGGTAATAGATCCGTATTTTGATTGCCGTGGGATGACACAATTAAATTATTAGTTAAACCATTATTAGCTAAACTATTCGCGGGTTGCGTCGATTGTAATTGCTTAAATTGACTAAAAGCTTGGCTTAGTTGCTCGTCTTGACTGGTGGCATTACTGACTGGGGCTTGTAGTTGCCAGTTTAAAATCCTTTGCACGCCTTCAAGGGGCGGGAAACTGACCTGACTGCCAAAGCGAATCATCTGCATACTGCCACTGCCAGCGGTGCTAATATTTTGCTGCATTTCTTGCAAAGATTGCTGGGATAAACTTTTGCCATTACTAACAGTACCGGGAACGCTTTCGCCGCCAACGCTAATTTGACCTTGGACTGATTTTATGCCTGTAATACCATCCCAGAAACCAGATAAACCGACGGTCATGATCAGCACCGTCACCCATGATGGGCTAATTGCAACTTTTACAATGTTTTTTACAATGGGGTTTACCATGATGATTTCCTGTTTTGATTTGAAGTTGATCCAGAAGTTAATCTAAGGGAAATAGCAACTGCACTAAACCCATCTGGTTGATTCAGCCAAACTCAGAGTTAATCCTGATGCATGGCAAACCTACTATTTTGGTCTACTGTTCTTAGCATAGTATGTCTGAAGACATATGCCCTCTGATATATTGCTGTTTTAAGGGAGATTTCGCAGTTAAATTTGATACTGCGGGGTTTTTAGGGATTTTTGCGCCATAGTTTTGAGGTGAATGGTTGTGAGCCATCATTAGTAAAACCTCGCCTGAGTTGTAATTCTGCCTGACTATGGCAGGATGGATCACAATTATTGGCAATCCCTCGCAGGATAGGGCTATCATGGGAACTGACCTAGGTAATATGGTTGGTATCAGATACGCCATCAGCACCCCCAGAACTTAAGTTTCTAGAACCCATGACGGAAATTCGCCCCGAAACTAGCTCCACTATAGCCCCAGAGTCTGAGGTTAACCAGTTTGTTCCCCTTGATCCCGAGCGTTATAATCAGGAGATCCAGCGCAATGGGACAAACGACTTTGATGATCCGGATGAAGAAGAGGAGGAAGTCCCTGAAGATGATCTGGAAATGTCGTTGTGGGATCATCTCGAAGAGTTACGGCAGCGGCTGTTTTATGCTGTGATTGCTGTTGCTGTGGGTATGACGGGTTGCTTTATTTTTGTTAATAAAATTGTGGCGTTGTTGGAAATACCGGCGGGAGCGGTGAAATTTTTGCAACTTGCTCCGGGGGAATATTTCTTTGTTTCGATTAAAGTTGCTGGTTATAGCGGGTTAATTGTATCGAGTCCGGTGATTTTATATCAGGTGATGCGGTTTGTTTTACCAGGTCTGACCCGCAAGGAAAAACGCATTTTAGGGCCTATCGTATTTGGTTCGGCGATTTTATTTTTGGTGGGACTATTTTTTGCTTATATCGCGCTAATTCCGGCGGCATTAAACTTTTTTATCAACTATGGCGGCAACGTGGTGGAGCAGTTGTGGTCTATTGAGCGGTATTTCGAGTTTATTTTGCTGTTGATGTTTTGTACGGGGATTGCGTTTCAAATTCCTGTGGTGCAGGCGTTGCTGGGTTTTACCGGAATTGTTTCCTCGCAAAGAATGTTATCTTCTTGGCGCTATGTGATGTTAGCCGCAGTAGTGTTAGGCGGTGTATTAACGCCATCGACCGATCCCCTAACCCAAAGCTTATTGGCTGGAGCCGTGGGCGTTTTATATTTGGGCGGCATCGGTTTAGTGAAATTAATGGGTAAGTGATGCTTTTGATTGACTGACTAAAGTAATTTTCGATGTCTTAAAAACTAGCCCTCATCCCCTAACCCCTTCTCCCAAGCTAGGAGAAGGGGAAGCAGACAAATTTTTCTTATTCCCCCTCCCGCTTTGGGAGAGGGTTAGGGTGAGGGTCTGCTAAATCATCGAACTAACGTTGCTTTCCTCGCTTTAATTAGGCAATATACTTACAGTCATCATTTAGATGATTTATTTGTGATCTATTGCCAAAAATTATCAGACTCAATGACTCACAATTATGCCCACTAACCGCTGGCTTGAAGGTTACACCCGCAGTGGCAAAACCGCTCATACCATAGATCAGACCTGTCATTGGCTAGAAAATGATCATGTACCTAGTGATAGTGTTTTGGTGTTTACGGCGGACTCCCACCATCGTCAACAATGGGAACGGCAACTGCTGAGCCGCACTAAGGGGCGTTATAGTGTGACCACGACCACACCTTTAAGCTTTTGCCGCGATCAAGTAGAACTTTATTGGTCACTGTTGCTGAAACGGTTGCCGCTCAAACCGGTGATGCCGATGTTCCTACGCATCGAAAATGAGCAGACCCTAGCCAAATTTTGCTGGGCAGATTTACTGACCAATGGCGAACTTTACTGGCAGGGCATACATACCGAAAAACTGGTACGACGATTACTAGATTGGTTCCTCTTGGGGGCTTATAGTTCTCTTTCCTTAACGGAAATTTGGCAACGGCTGCAACAGGGTTTAGAAACAGAACTTCCGCCAGAAACATGGCAGACTATTAGCCAAGCAATGACGCAATGGCGCGATTTTTGCTGGAATAATGGATTACTCAGCTATGGTATTTTGACCGATTTATTTGGGCAATACTTGCTCCATGATGTCATTTATCAGAAACAATTGCGCCGCCAATATCGCTATGTAGTGGTTGATAATGCCGATGAAATGCCTGCTCTGATTGCCCAAGTTTGTCAAATTCTCATGGATGATCAGGCTTCTAGTATGGTTACTTTCAATCCTCACGGTATGGTGCGTTTGGGATTGGGAGCCGATCCAGTGTTGGCGGCTGATCCTACTGGTTGGGGAGAAATTTATCACCGTTCTAATTCTGAATTATTGCCCACCCTTGTGCCTAGCCTGTCCCAAGTTTATAGTCATACCCTCACCAATGCCATTAGTTATAGTTCCCAAGAACTTCCTGAACCTTTACCCAATTTAATTAGCATCAATACGGATTCTCGTGCGGAACTGCTGCGGCAAATCGTGCAAGTCATTGCCCATGCCCTAGAAACTGAAGCGATTGCCCCCCATGAAATTGCGATAATTGCCCCTGGTATCGATCCCATTGGTAATTATGCTCTATTAGAAATGTTGCGGCGGCGGCAGATTCCTACTCGGTTGCTCAAGGATAATCGTCCGTTGATTTTCTATGCAGAGATTCGCGCATTGTTGGCTCTGATGGCTTTGGTATATCCCCATCTGGGTTTAGATTTGCGGCGTGATGCTATTGCGGAAATGCTTTGCACCCTGAGCGATAGGATCGATCCCGTGCGAGCCGGAATGCTGGCAGATCATTGTTTTATGCCTCATCCTGATAAGCCCCAGTTACTGCCTCCTGAAACCTATCCGCAATGGAATCGCTTTGGTTCGCGGGTCACTAATGCCTATAATCAAATTCGGGAATGGATTAGCGCCCAGTCATTACAGATTGCGCCGTTAATTTTCTTAGATCGGAGTATGCGGCAATTCTATCATCCTCGCAATCCATTACCAGAAACTATTGCGGCTTTGCAAGCTCTGATCGAAACGGCTCAATCCCATTGGCAGATGGGTTATCGTTTGAATTGGAGTGAGGCGATGATTCGGCAAGAATTTATGATTATGTTGCAACAGGGCACAGTAACTGCTAATCCCTATCAACATCAACCGATTCCCCCTGAAACGGCGGGAATTGTGGTTGCGACGATTTATCAATATCGCATGAGTCAATTGAGTCATCGTTGGCATATTTGGTTGGATGTGGCTTCTCCATTGTGGCAAATGGGCGGTGCAACGGAACTTTATGGTGCGGCAGTTTTGCGACAGAGTTGGGATGGTTCGGTGTGGACGGCGGATCAGGCGCAGCAACAGGATCAGGAACGATTGCAGCGGTTACTCAATGATTTATTAGCCAGAGTTGAAGAACGGATTTATCTCGGTTTTAGTGAAATTGATATTCGTGGGGAAACCCAGTCTGGTTTATTGCAATGTTTAGAGGATTATGCAACTCCTTGGGTACAAATGGAAGCAATGGAGTTATCCTATACCGAAGCTTGAGCGCGGTGCATTTGATGAACATAACCTGCTGAATTGACGCTAAAATATTTGTTGATGCTATGTCCTATGGGTTGGATTGACGGCATGGGTGTAGATATTTGTTTTGATGGTTATTTAGAGTCAGTTGTAGCAAACTGCCATGAATCGTTGCGTTTGTATACGCTGATGGATGACTGTGGGCAATCTCAACCTGATTTTTTTGAGTTGATGATGCAAGTTGTGCATCCACAACCAGAGAACAAAAAGATATCTGAGCAAGAGGCAGACAAAAAAGATCAAAACGCTGAACCGCCAATACCTGTACTTGAGATTTACAAGTATGCACAGGATCATGTGTTGTTGATGGGAAAAGCAGGTTCGGGAAAATCGACAGCTTTACAACAGTTGCTATTGAACAAAGCTCAGGAAGCTCAAAGAAATTCAGAAGCTTTAATTCCTGTGCTAGTAAAACTACGCTCTTGGCAAAGTTTCCCCTCTGTAATTGCTCTAATCCAAGACGTTTTGGAAACTGGTATTCAAAGACAGCTAGATGAAAAAACAATAATTGCTCTTTTGTTTGCTGGTCGTTTACTGCTTTTGATAGATGGTATAAATGAGTTACCTTCCTATTTTCAAGATCGGAATCCCAGTAATGATGTAGAAGTTTTTCGGAAGAGGTATCGAAAAACACCGATGATTTTCACGACTAGGGTGCTAGGGGTGAGTCGTAACTTTGGGATTGCTAAGCAAATGGAGATGCTGCCATTAAGCGATCGCGAAATGCGTCAATTTATCGAAAGGTGCTTGCCTCAGCAAAGTGAGCAAATGTTAAATCGATTAGGCGATCGGTTAAGAAGACTTGGAGAAACGCCTTTGCTGTTGTCAATGCTATGTGATATTGCTCGTCAGAGCGAGGATGGGCTTCCAGCAAATTTAGGATCTCCATTTAGAGAATTTGCAGAAATATACGATCATAAAATCCAAGAGAATATCCCAGTTGATGATAAATATAAACGTTGGGTGTTTGATTTGCTCCAACATCTAGCATTTGCGATGATGCCCCAAAATGATCCTCATGGATTACAGCGAGAGATCCCTAAGTTTGAAGCCGAGAAAATTCTTGTAAAGCTTTTATATGATGAATCCTGTGATTATGCTAAGCAATGTTTAGAGAACTTATTGAAGTACCATCTCATTCAAGTCAACACAGATCAGAAAATTAAATTTTGCCATCAATTAATTCAGGAATACTATGCGGCTGAATATTTATGGAGACAATTAAAAGACTTAACTAATGAAAAACTTCAGAAAAGCTATATTAACTATTGGGACTGGACAGACTCTCTAGCGTTGATGTTGGAGTTGGTGGAGGATGAGGAGCAAGCGGTGCGGGTGGTGAGGCTGGCGTTGGATGTGGATTTGCTGTTGGGGGCGAGGTTGGCTGGGGCGGTGAAGTATGGGTTTCAGGAGAAGATGATTAAATTAATTGTAGATCAACATTGTTTACCTACATCTACAGTAAGTCACCTTTTAGGCTTAACTCGCTCTGAAAAAGTTATTCCTTATCTGAAGAATCACATAACTCGTACAGAGCCTAGCACTTCTACGCAGGCTATAAAAGCTTTAGGCAAAGTTTTAACTCGAACAGCAGTGGATGCATTACTAGAAATCCTTAAGGAATTTGAAGATGATGAGTTGATTTGTGGTGAGATTGCTTTAGCTCTAGGAGAAATTAGAACTCCATCAGCAGTTTCCTTCCTAGAAGATTGGAACATTAGAAAAGCATCAGAAGGAGATGAACCAAGTTATCTAAAATTTCGCATTGAGATAGCTTTATGGAAAGTACATGGAGATAGTAGAAAACCAATGATGTTTCAACAAATTATCCCTGATTACAGCGAACAAGACTTTGAAATAAAGCATGGGGAAATCAACTTAGATAACGTAATAAAATTCATGGAATCTGAACCTGTATATTACGATAATTCTGAGAATTTCATAAAAAACAGTCTGACAAAGTTTAAAGATGAAGATGTGATTCCAAGGTTAGCCAAGATTGTTTCTACAGGGAGATACAATGCGAAAATGCTGGCATTAGAAATTTTGTGCAGTAGAGAAAGTAAAAATACTGAAGACATTTTTAAAGAGACACTGGGTGACGAAATCTCTTTTGTACGTGAGGTTGCTATCTCTGGGTTAGCAAAGATTGGTAGTGAAAGTATAATTCCATTACTGGCTAAACTTCTTATTTTTGATAAAGATAGAACCGTAAGAGATACGGCAATTCGTGCATTTGGAAAAATTGGTGGGGATAGCTCTTTTAAAATGTTAACTGAATTGTTCAAAGGAAATCAGGATGGTTCTTACAGCTTAGGCACTATTGCTAAAGCTTTAGGAGATATTGGTCGTGAAGAGAGTATAGACCTGTTAATCTCCAAGATTGACAAAGAAAATGAATCCCTATCTGCCGATATTATTGAAGCACTTGGTAGTATCGGAGGTGATAGAGCAATTAGAACTCTTATTCAGCTTTTAAATAATGAAGAATTAGATATTAGCGACAAAGTAGCGAAGACGTTAACAGATCTTGTTCAAACCGATAGGAACTTACCCACCCTCACCCAACAACTCCCCCATCTCCTCACCCTCATCCCCACAGAAGCCAGCCAAACAACCCTCTCAGTCATCACCGCCATCCAAGCCCGATGCAAATACTACAACTACGACATAGCCCAAACACCCTTACCCCCCGAAGATAACCCCAACCCCAC
>JBAXSK010000163.1:0-9818 GCA_037130765.1 Pseudanabaena sp. ELA607 | reverse complement strand
TTAGCTAACTCCCTCTGGCTATTTTCTTTGTTTTGCCATGCAGTTAATATCTTTTCCCGTAAATCTAATGAATATGCTGCCATATATTATTTAACTCTTCTACTTCTTTACATTATCACACTTGTGGTGGATTTGATCCCGATTTGCTGTAATGCTGGTAATAGATGAATCTTTAACTATCTCACAAATCTTGTCCCATTTAAATTGCCACTAAATACCATCGGCGCAATTAAATCTTGACTCTTTTTTTGCGTCGGACTGTGATTAAATTCTCCTCCTTGCCCCATTTACCTTGCTTTTCTCCATAAACAATTCCTCCTCTTTTTGACCATCCATATAAATATCCATATAAATAATGTACTGGCAAATTCCTCAAATCCAGTCTTGTCTACGAATAAAGAATACAAGAATTCTAATTCTCAACACTTTCACCCGTCCTCTTAATTTTCTCAAATAATCAATCTGTTCTTCATGATTTCTTTCCTAGTAACGCAGTTGTGTTTTTGGGATTTCTCTTCATTTGCTTAAATCTATAGCTGATGGCTGCTGCACTTACGCCAAATTTTTTGGCTCTTGCTTCAATAGTATTTTTTTGGTGTGTTAGGATTTGCTTTTAGATCCTGTTCTAACTCCTTAACATTAATCTTTAAATAACAGAAGCTACAAGTTAGAACTGTCATAGATCGATCAGGTAAGTTGATCCCGAATGGAGTTAATTCTGAAATATAAATTATTCAACCTCCAAGGATCGGCTAGGCAAAAATTAAGGGAACAATGCAACTAGCAGCCTCGTCTGCTGCCCTATAAAGCTGTATCTTTACTTTATTTCCCAGTACCCCATGAACATCTCTAATCTAAAAGCCATCTGCCTTTCAGCTTTTCTCTCTTTTGGTTTGACCGCTGCTGCCTTGCCTACGTTCGCGGCGGAACCATCGGTGAAACCCACCGCGAAACCCACTGCGGTAAAACCCACTGCTAAACCCAGCGTCAAGCCCACGGTAAAACCTACTGCTAAACCCAGCGTCAAGCCCACGGTAAAACCTACTGCCAAACCCAGTATCAAACCCACCCCTAAACCTAGTGTCAAACCCACTGCTAAGCCCACGGTGAAACCCACCCCTAAATCATAAGCCCCTCAAAAATTCAGTTTAAAACTGCTTGTCAATGTAGTAGAACTTAAGGGATTTCTGTAGCTTCTAGTTAATAGATTGGGGGAATTTCTAGCAAGATATAGACATGATGGGGGCAGTGTAACTGCTAGCTTTAGCATCAAAACAGCACACAGTAAATTAATTAAATAATCACCAAAATAAAGTATATCCAAGGTTTTTCCTCAAGGTTCTTGAACCAGAGTGACCTATGGAGATACTTTATTTTTTTTTAATGATGTAAAGCAAAATCAACTTTCTTGGATTAGTTCTATCCTAATCATCAATTTATTTAGGGGGTAAAGATTGTGATTTTGATTTCATTAAAAGTAAAAAAATAATGTAAATTTTATAAAATAAATGATTTTAAATGCATTTTTTACATTAATGTATTTTTTATCTTATCTTATCTTATTTATTGGAATCTTATTTTAAGGTTTATTTCTTAAGAAAGCTTATTTTATTTTATTTACCTATAAAAAATTTTTAGATCATCATAGATTGATTAGTATTAACTTTGCTACACCATAGTTAAAGATTTATGCCAAGTTTGTAACAACTTTTTAACATTCTTCAGTACAATGATTAGCACTGGTAGGTATTTTTTCTTATTGTCATGATGACAGATCATTTCCCTTGGCTAACCGCGATGATACTGCTGCCTCTGGTAGCTTCCTTAGCGATCCCCGTATTGCCTGATAAAGACGGCAAAACTGTACGGTGGTACGCCCTTGGTGTAGGTATCGCGGATTTTCTCCTGATGTGCTATGCCTTTTGGAAGCATTACGATGCAAGCAGTACCTCATTTCAGCTTGCGGAAAGCTATGCTTGGGTGCCTCAGTTAGGTCTGAACTGGGCAGTTTCTGTCGATGGTATCTCCCTCCCCTTTGTATTGCTGGCAGGTTTGGTGACCACGCTGGCGATTTTCTCGGCGTGGCAGGTGGACCAGAAACCGCGTCTGTTCTATTTCCTGATGTTGGTGCTGTATGCAGCGCAGATTGGCGTTTTTGTAGCCCAAGATCTGCTGTTGCTATTTATTATGTGGGAACTAGAGCTAATTCCCGTCTATTTGCTGGTTTCCATCTGGGGTGGCAAGAAGCGTCGTTATGCGGCGACTAAGTTTCTCTTGTACACGGCAGCGGCTTCGATTTTTATTCTCGTCGCAGCATTGGGTATGGCTTTGTATGGCGACACCATGACCTTTGATGTGGTGCAGCTAGGCTTAAAAGACTATCCGCTGGGGTTAGAGTTGGCACTGTATGCGGGTTTGTTGATTGCCTTTGGTGTGAAGCTAGCAATTTTCCCGATGCATACTTGGTTACCTGATGCTCACGGTGAGGCTTCGGCTCCGGTATCGATGATTTTGGCGGGCGTGCTGCTGAAAATGGGTGGCTACGGCTTGTTGCGGGTCAACATGGGTTTACTGGCTGATGCCCACATTTACTTTGCGCCAATTTTAGCGATTCTTGGTGTGGTGAATATTGTCTATGGGGCGTTTAGTTCCTTTGCCCAAAACAATATGAAGCGACGTTTAGCTTACTCATCAGTGTCCCACATGGGTTTTGTGCTGTTGGGTTTAGCATCTTTTACCGACTTGGGTATCAATGGCGCGATGTTGCAAATGATTTCCCACGGTTTGATTGCTGCCGTACTCTTCTTCTTGGCTGGGGTGACCTATGACCGCACCCATACCCTGAGTATGAATGAAATGGGTGGTGTGGCGCAGGTCATGCCGAAGGTGTTTGCCCTGTTTACTGCTGGGGCGATGGCTTCTTTGGCACTGCCAGGGATGAGTGGTTTTGCCAGCGAGCTATCCGTATTCTTAGGGGTAACTAGTAGCGATGTTTATAGCAATACCTTCCGTACTGTGACCGTATTTCTTTCAGCGGTAGGGGTAATTTTAACGCCGATTTACCTGCTGTCTATGTTGCGTCAAGTATTCTACGCCAAGGAAATGAATCCGGTGTGTGAACTTGATAGCAATAGTCAAGGTAACCCCGATAATAGTGAGGCGGTCTGTTTTGGCACAAGCTGCGTCTTACCTAGTAATGCGATTTACAGTGATGCTAAGCCTCGGGAAGTATTCATCGCCGTTTGTTTCTTGATTCCTATCATTGCGATTGGCTTATATCCGAAGGTGGCGATGCAGATTTATGATGCCAAGACCATGGCTTTGAATAGTCAGGTCAGGCAGTCTCGTTTAACTTCACCGTTGGTGGCTAAGGCAAAAGCCAATCAGAATGTTAGTAATATCGCAGCGGCTTTTGCTCCTGAATTGTAATAACTTCTGAAATTCTATAGATGAATTTAATTTCATAATGATTAAGTACCCTGCTGTAAATGGCGGGGTATTTTTGTTTTTAGCAGTATCATAGAATATCTCTATGATATGCATTGTAATATATAATTTCTTACATATAAACACTCAACTAATACTGAATATTTTTAATCATTTTGTGGGAATAATTATATGAATGCATTGTCAATAAATTTGTTCCGTGACTAGAAACTTAAGTACATACTAATGATCAAACATCTTGTAGCTACTTCTTTGACCGTTACAGTTGCCAGTGTTGCAGTATTCAGTAACAATTCTTCAGCCTATGCCAATCAATACTGTCAGTGTGTTGGTTATGTCAAAAACGTGTTGCGCATTAGTCAACCTATGGGCAATGCCAAAGACATGATTAACTCGTTGCCTAAATATGGTTTTCGTCGCACTTCTCCCACTCCTGGTGCTGTGGTGGTGATGCAACCCAGTTTCCCAGGGGCTGACCGGACTTATGGTCATGTGGGCTTTGTGGATAGCTTCGATCCTAAAACCGGCAAGATCAAGGTACGGGGGGCTAATCAAGGGGGCAATACTCGGGTGGATGCTGGTTGTAGAAATGTTTCTGTGGTTAACTTTGGTACATCAGTGGTGAATCGTGGGGATATTTCCTTCTGGTCTCGCTAAAACACGGATATTTTCCTTGATGCAGCAATGTTTCAGTAATATAGGGGCAGGGCAGTTTTTGCACTTGAGACTAGAAATGAGATTGAGACATTTAGACCATCTTGATTGAGTAGCTCAATAACTTGGTCAACAGCAAAATATTTCTCTAACCCTACTTATATATTTTGTATAGGTAGGGTTTTAATGCGATTAAAAATGAGCCGCTTTTAGATCTAAAACTCCTTAAAAATAAAAATGGTAAGCAGATTGATAACCTACTTACCACTTAAATAAATTGAATTTTCAATTAAACTGTCAATCTCAAATGCAATTAAGCAGCGCTAAAAGCTTTCTTATGCTCAGCGATTGCCGTCTTGAGGATTTCTTCAGCTTCCTTGGTCAAAGCGCGATCAGACTTGATGATCTCAGCATAGCGAGGCTTGCTGCTAGCCAAGTAGTTCCGCAGACCCTTGTTGAATTCACCCACGCTTTCCACAGCCAATTCATCCAAATAGCCATTAATTGCCGTGTAGATAATTGCCACTTGGTCGCCCACAGACAAAGGAGAATTTTGAGCTTGCTTCAAGATTTCGCGCAACCGCTGACCACGAGCTAACTGGGCTTGGGTTGACTTGTCCAAATCAGAAGCGAACTGAGCAAAAGCCACCAAGTCATCATACTGAGCCAATTCCAACTTGATCTTACCGGCAACTTGCTTCATCGCTTTGATCTGAGCCGCAGAACCTACCCGAGAGACGGAAATACCAGGGTTGATCGCTGGACGCAAACCAGAGTTAAACAAGTCAGAAGATAAGAAAATCTGACCGTCAGTAATCGAAATTACGTTGGTGGGAATGTATGCCGAAACGTCACCGGCTTGGGTTTCAATGATAGGCAAAGCAGTCATGGAACCGCCACCCAATTCATCATTGAGCTTAGCGGCCCGCTCCAACAAACGGGAATGGAGATAGAATACATCCCCAGGATAAGCTTCCCGACCGGGAGGACGACGCAACAAAAGGGACATCTGACGGTAAGCCTGAGCTTGCTTAGACAAGTCATCATAAATTACCAAAGTTGCCTTGCCTTTGTACATGAAGTACTCGGCCAAGGTTGCGCCAGTGTAAGGAGCCAAATACTGCAAAGTTGCGGGATCATTGGCATTAGCGGTGACCACAATGGTGTAATCCATTGCGCCCTTTTCCCGCAGGGTATTGACCACATTGGCTACCGTAGAAGCCTTTTGACCAATCGCCACATAAACGCAAATACAATCTTGACCCTTTTGGTTAATGATCGTATCGATCGCCACGGCAGTCTTACCGGTTTGGCGGTCACCAATGATCAATTCCCGCTGACCCCGACCAATGGGAATCATCGCGTCAATGGCGGTAATCCCAGTTTGCAAGGGTTCAAATACCGACTTACGGGCGATGATCCCAGGGGCAGGGGATTCCAACAAACGGCTATCATCGGCTTTGATATCACCTTTGCCATCAATGGGATTAGCCAAAGAATCTAATACCCGACCGACAAATGCTTCACCAACGGGAATTTGGGCAATGCGTCCCGTTGCTTTTACTGCACTACCTTCGGCAATGCCGCGACCTTCACCCATCAACACCACGCCGACGTTATCTTCTTCGAGGTTGAGGGCAATCCCAATAGTGCCATCTTCAAATTCCAACAATTCGCTGGACATGCACTGCTCTAAGCCATAGACCCGCGCAATGCCGTCGCCAACCTGTAGCACCGTACCCACGTTGGATACCTGTACATCTTGGTTGTATTCCGCAATTTGTTGCTTGATAATATTGCTTATTTCGTCTGGTCTGATGCTTACCATAGTCTTTTAATTAGTGTTTTGAGTGTCTTGCTGCTGTCTTGCAATGGTGCTTGCGATTGATGAAGGTGTCTAAAAAGCCTCTAGCCGACGACAAAGGTATTTTTCGTATTAAAGATATTAATCAAAGAGCAGATTAATTTAAGCCTTAGCCGTCAAGAAATTCGTAATGCGGCGCAATTGCCCACGAATGCTGGCATCTACCACCTGCGAACCCACCTTGATGATTACGCCACCAATTAAGTCGGCATCCACCACCACGGATAATTCCACGCTATTAGCCCCAGTCATCGCCTGCACCCGTTGACGCAAGGCATCTTCTTGCGCGCCATTGGGTGGCACTGCGGCAATCACTTCGGCTAAAACTACGCCATCTCTGACTCGCACCAACTGCTGATATTGCCGACACATTGCTGCTAAAGCAAAAATGCGTCCGCGATCTACCAACAATTGCATAAAGTTTTCCACGACTCTAGCAACCTTACCGCCAAAAACTTGGGCGATCACTTGCTTTTTCGTGGCATTTCCAATCACCGGCACTGCCAAAAATTCTGCCAGTTCCTTAGAGCCTTGGAGGGTATCCAAAATCAACTGCACATCCGAGGCGAATTCATGAACTCTACCTTGTTCCTGTGCCAGACTCATCAACGCCTCAGCATACGGCTCGACAATCCCTTGGCTAATCGATTTCGCCTTCATGGAGCTTCTCGCTGATATTTACCTGATGCTTAATGTGATGTGTAACTAAAGTCTTATTTGGCACTGAGCATGGCAATGCTACGTTCCACTAATTCCCGCTGCACATCGGCGCTTAAACCTTGATCAAAATATTGATTAACCTTGGTTAAAGCTTTTTGGGCGACCTGTTGGCGCAGTTGCAAAATAATCCGCTCCTGTTCCGTAGCAATTTCTGCATCGGCAGCGGTCCGTAACTTGGCGATGTCTTCATCAATGGTGGCTAAAATTGCATCCCCAGCTTTTTGGGCATCTACTTCAGCTTGTTGACGAATCCGCACCGCTTCCGCTTGGGCTTGGGCTAAACTTTCTTGCTGCTTAGCCAATAGTCCGGCGGCTTCCTGTTGCCGTTGTTCCGCTTCATTGAGCGCACTCTCAATGGTCTTTAACCGCGATGAGAGAATATTGCCAATAAAACCACGACCGGCATAGACTAACAAAGCTAAAACGATCAGCAGGTTGACTACATTAGTTTCAAAGATGTCGGTATTAATCCCGAAACCATGACCCTCTGCTGCTTCCGTTGCCAGTAACAATAAATTCATATTCATTTCCTTAGCCCACCAAATTACCGAGGAGTTTGCCTAGAACCTGACGGCTCAAGGATTCCACCTCAGCTTCTAGGGTTGCCGTAGCCTGTTGTTTTTGCTCAGCAATCTCAGCTTTTGCCGCCGCTACCTTGGCTTGTCCTTCAGCAATTGCCGCTGCAATTCGCTCGTTGCGAATCTTATTGGCATCTGCTTGGGCTTTGACTAACATATCCTGTGCAGCTTTGCGGCTTGCCACCAGTTCCTGATCATACTGCTGTGAGACCGCCTGAGACTTGGACAGACGGGCTTTGGCTTCAGCCAGTTGATTTCTCACATAGTCGTTACGATTATCAATCGCGCCGGTGAGAGGTTTAAAGAAAACTTGGTTCAAAATCGCCGCAAATAGCAGAAACTGTACCGCCATCAGGGGTAAAGTGGCGTTGATGTCAAACAAACCACCCTTAGGTTCTGCTGCTTCTGCTGCAACTAACCAAAAAACGTTCCAAAGTGTCATGGTGATCTTGCAAATGACGTTTGCTGTTGAAGGGAAAAGGCTAAGAGAAAATCAGTACCAACTATCAACGTATACTCTCAAGTCAAAGCCTTGCCGAGCATGATGATTGACTGGCTTATCAATTTACTCTTAGCCTCCTCAAATTGATATTCAGGCAGTTTAGGCAGAAAAGGGGTTAGCAAACAGCAATACGAGGGCAACCACCAAGCCATAAATCGTCAAAGCTTCCATGAAAGCCAAGCTCAACAAGAGAGTGCCACGGATGCGACCTTCGGCTTCAGGCTGACGGGCAATACCTTCTACAGCGCGGCTAGCAGCAATACCTTGACCGATACCAGGGCCTACAGCAGCTAAACCAACGGCGATGCTAGCGGCGACGACGGAAGATGCGGCAACTAATGGATCCATGACTGTTCTTTTCCTTATTTCTTGAAATGCAAATGAACTTGACAAACAAATTAAGACAAACAAACTAAATTTAAGTCTACTGGGGCAAATTAACCAACTACGGTTAAAAACCATCATGTAAGAGGCATAAATTGCCCCCACAGCGCATACGAACCTAACTATTCATTGCGAACAGCTATGTCATCACGCCAATAAACCGAGATTCCCCACATAGGAAACCATGCACCGAAAAGCAAGGCAAAACCTCAGCCCAAGTGAAACCAACTATGCTGTAAACTGCTCAATCCTACGGTCATAAAACCAAGGGAAATCTATGCAGTATCCCAGACTTAGTGATGGTGTTCCTCTTCGCCGTGACCTTCCATTGCTTCACCGATGTAGGATGCCGCCAGGGTCGCGAAAATTAACGCTTGGATCGCACTGGTGAACAATCCTAAAATCATCACTGGCAGAGGTACAAACAAAGGTACAAGTAAAACCAGCACCCCAACCACCAATTCATCCGCCAAAATGTTACCGAAAAGACGGAAGCTTAGGGATAAGGGCTTCGTAAAATCTTCTAGCACCCACAGGGGCAACAAAAATGGCGATGCTTGGACATACTTAGAAAAGTAACCCAAACCGCGCTTGCTTAACCCTGCATAAAAATATGCTAAAGATACCAGCAAAGACAGCGCCACCGTGGTATTAATATCACTTGTCGGAGCACCGAGTTCTCCAGAAGGCAAGTGGATCAGTTTCCAAGGGACAAGTGCGCCTAGCCAGTTAGATACGAAGATAAACAAGAATAGACTACCAACAAATGGCACCCATTCTTTGTAATGTTTCTCGCCAATTTGGTCTCTGGCAATGCCCTGAAAATACTCTAGGGCATATTCCATAAAGTTCTGAAAGCCAGCGGGAACGTATTTGTCGCGCTTGATGCTGCTGCTAGCAATAATTGCCGCCACTAACACCAAACCCATCACAATCCAGCTCACAATCAGCACCTGACCATGAACTTGTAGGTTGCCCAACTGCCAATAAAAATGCTTACCGACTTCTAGCTCGGCTAGCCTGTATGCAGAAATGTCAAATAAATATTGAGCAAGCATGATCAGTAAAGTTTTAACCTTCTAGAAGGTAATGGCGCAAACACTTTGCTTCCTTAACGTCGTGTCAGATCCTGGGCAGTAATTACCAAAACGGCAATTTTATACGTCAGAAATCCGAAAAACGCTGGCAATATGGACAAATGTTCCCAACGGGATGCGACCACAATCAAGATGATAAATACGCCGAAACGGTTTAAGCCAAGGCGCTTGGTTTGCGTTCCGAGACGATCTACGCCCCTTGATAGCATCCGCAAATAAACTACGCCCACGCAGCCGCCGATGACATAACTCAAGGCAATTTTCCAGCCATAGGCCAGAAATGTGCCCAAAGTGATCACGGCGGTGAATCCTAAGGTTAGGAGTAACAGTTTTTGCTTGAGGGCCTCATACTCTGCCGCAGATTTAGCCGCAAGTTCGGCTTTTTCCTCTGGGGTTAGGATTGGGGCTTCTGGTGGGGCAGCACTGTTACTGCTGGCGGGAATAATCTTCACGCTGGTTGCCTGCGATAATGCCAAAGAAAAGTAAGCATTGTGTGGCATATCTATGCCGTTTTTTAGCATATCACGCGATATGTCACATTTCCTTTACACTTGACCAAAGAGTAAATCAAT
>JBAXSK010000162.1:0-9828 GCA_037130765.1 Pseudanabaena sp. ELA607 | reverse complement strand
CCGTCACTCAACGGAGTACCGTTAGACTGCGGGGCTTTCGCTTGGTAGCTAAAATCATGATTAATGCATCTGTGATTCGTTTAATTACAAGTAATCATAAGAAATCACCCTTAAAAATTAAATCTAATCCCCCTAGCAATCGGCAACCATAGGCTATAATGTCACCGAGGCTGATACTACAAGCCAAAAAAATCCACAGGTCGCCCGACTAGAGCGCACTTGTTGCACTTTCTTAATTACTAGTTAATTGGTTAGCTACACTTTGTTGGCTAGTTTAGCTGAAATTTCCTAGCTAAAATTAGTCCGCTAAAGCAGTTATTTGAAGAAACTAGTGAAAAAAATTTGCTAGTTATATGTAACAGTCTTGCTTGCTGGATGCAGAGTCAGCCCAAGCAGGCTTAAGTCTTTGAGAAATCTATACCGCTAAGAAAACGTCTGCTAATCGGCTCCATAGGTCAATATTTCTGTCCACAGAGGGCATTATCACGGGTAAAAGCTCCGTGGTATCTCTGGGGCGAAACTCCACCTGAGGTCAAAAGATTAGTTTGTTGCAGGGTTTGATCGTAGCCATTTTGTGTAATTCATCGATAGCGCTGACCAACTAAGGGTATGGCATTTGGCATACTGTTATTGGGGTTATAGCTGCATCGTCTCGCTGCTGTGTGATGCAACAGATAATGTCTGGAAGTACTAGAAATAATTGGGCGCTGACCCAAAGCAGTTGCACTGTGGGATCAATTGGCGTTGCATTCATCCCCATCCTGCTTGTTTGCTGCCCCAACTATAAAGTTATATGCCTACATTATGAGCAAGACGATCAGCGGTAGTGCGCGTGATCATGAGATCAGAAGGCTCGCTTCACAAATTCTGACGATAACTTTGACATATTTTCTTGGCTCGTTGCCCTACTTAACCTTCAAAAGGCAGAAGTTTTGAGGAATTTGAATGCCCAAGCAAATCGTTATTGCGGAACAGCACCGTATTGCTGCTGTCTTTAGTGAAGATCATATTGAAGAATTGGTCGTTGCTACTGGTACATATCAGGTTGGTGATGTTTATCTAGGTGTAGTGGAAAATGTTTTAACCAGTATTGATGCCGCTTTTGTCAATATTGGGGACGGTGATCGTAATGGTTTTATTCACATCAGTGATTTGGGACCTTTGAAAATGCGCCGCACGGCTAACTCCATTGGCGAGTTATTAGTGCCGCAGCAACGGGTGCTAGTCCAGGTGATGAAGGAGCCAACGGGTAACAAGGGGCCCAGACTGACGGGCAATGTATCTTTGCCAGGACGTTATGTGGTCTTGTTGCCCTTTGGTAAAGGGGTGAACTTATCGCGACGGATTCGCAGTGAGGCAGAACGCAATCGCCTGCGGGCATTGGCAATTTTGGTTAAACCTTCGGGGATGGGGGTTTTGGTACGCACCGAAGCAGAGGGGATGTCTGAAGATCAAATCATTGAAGATTTGGACAGTTTGCAGCGGCAGTGGGAGAGCATTCAACAGGATGCCGCCACGACCCGCCACCCCAGTTTGCTCGATCGGGAGCGAGACTTTATTCAGCGGGTGCTGCGGGATCTCTACACCAGCGAAGTAAACCGCATTGTCACCGATACCAACGATGGCTTACGGCGGGTCAAACAAGCTTTACTGACTTGGGGCGATGGCAAAATCTCCGCTAGTTTGTTGCTGGATCACCATCGGGAACGCACGCCGATCTTGGAATATTTTCGGGTCAATGCGGCGATCCGCGAAGCCCTCAAGCCTCGAGTAGATTTGCCTAGCGGTGGTTACATTATTATTCAACCCACCGAAGCTCTGACTGTAATTGACGTAAACTCTGGGTCTTTTACCAAGTCGCAAACTTCGCGGGAAACGGTGCTGTGGACTAATTGCGAAGCAGCGACAGAAATTGCGCGACAAATCCGGCTGCGTAATTTGGCAGGGGTCATTGTGGTGGACTTCATTGATATGGAATCTCGCCGCGATCAGTTGCAGTTACTAGAGAATTTTAATAAATCTTTACGTGCTGACAAATCTCGCCCCCAGATTGCCCAGTTGACCGAATTGGGTTTAGTGGAACTGACCCGCAAACGCCAAGGGCAAAGTGTCTATGAATTATTTGGTCGTCCTTGTACTAGCTGCGGTGGGTTGGGGCATTTGGTGCATTTACCCGGTGAAACAGTCACCCAATTAGTGGATAGCTCGCCGCGCATTTGGGAAACCCGTTTATCCCATGAGCTAGATCTGAGCCTAGATGATGATGTGGAAGACTCGGATCTCAGCGGTGGTTTAGAGCCAAACTTGGTCAATCATCCCAACTATCAAGAACGGAGTTCACGGCGGGGGCGGCGGCGCTCGGTGCGAGATACAGGACGGGAAGCGGATAACAAACCCACCACCAGCGCTCACACTGAGGTACGCAGTCGGGAGAACAGCAACGCCAGTCGCATTGAAGCGAGTCGCGAGTCAGCACCGGTCACTGAGGCTACCACCTACGCTGCTAATGCCTATCCTGCTAATAATTATGCGCCTACGCCTCGTCCGGAAAGTCGCGAGTTAGTGACTAAAGGTAATGCATCTGTTACCAGTGGCGTTAACGCGGCGGCCCATCCCAGTGGTTTTAATGGCGGATTTACGGCAGCGACGGGTATTAATGGCGGCAGTTTACCAACTGTGGGCAATAATGCTGGTAATAGTAGCCCTAAAATTGCTAGTCCTGAATCAGACAATGCCCCCGAACGTCCCACCAAGCGGGAACGGCAGAAAAACACCGAGCCACCGGAGGTTATGGTGGTAGAAATGACCCAAGAGCAACAGGAAATCTATGCTCTGATGGGTATTTCTCCTTTGGTTTTGACCAATACGTCGATGAAAGAGCAGCGCAATCTAATTGTTACAGTTACTCTGCCTGGAGTGCCACCGGTTTTGCCCCCTGGTGCAGTGTTAGCCACCATCAAGCCAGATCATGGCAATGAATCTGAATCCGAAGATATATCGTCTAGTAATGGTGATGATGATCATGAGGTCAGCGATCTTGGGTTAAATGACGAGGATGAAATTGCTCCGAGTCATTTGTTGGCTAAGTCTAGTCCAGTGGATTTAGCTACAGCGATTCCGGCGATCGCCTCTAGTTTGGCGGATGGCAACTTGGGTAATGATCGCATTCCGCCGGAAGTGATGACCCCTGGTATCTTTGAATATTTGTCTTTGAATGGTAATAGTAATGCTGGGGATAATACCTCGGCATCTAGTAAGCCAGAACTCAAGCCAGAGTTGATCAAGCGAGATCCCAGCCCTGATGTAGATCACGAACCTACGCCGGAGTTGAGTCCAGCAGTCACCTTACCTAATTTAGGCAATAGTTTAGGTAATAGTTGGTCTTTACCCAAGGTCGAGACAGTTAATCTGGAACCCGAACCCAGCGAGCCAACTCCACCACCGGTGATTGAAGAACCGATTGCCACCTCACCTTTAGCCTCACGGCGGCGGCGGGGAATGCGTTAAGCTTTCTGACTAAATTGCAAGCCCTATGCTTTCGGTTTGATGCTGGTTTAATTTTTGATAAAAAATCAGAAAATCATCAAAAAATTAATTAATTTTTACCCTCGTCTTAGTTCTTGCGTGCAAGCTCTGAGGTGAGGGTAAATTTTCGTGATCGGATCAATCATATAATTTATGACCCTTGAATTTAAGTAATGTCACTATGACAGTTAATGCAGGGCTACCTAGAGATAATGCCGGTAATACCAGTGGTACTGGGGCTGTAGGTATTATTGGCTGTGGCATTATTGGCGCAATGCTGGCCTATGAACTAAGTAAAGCCGGTGTAGCAGTGACCGTGTGGGAAGCCCAGCCTAGACCAGCCACCGGAGCCACTGGAGCCGCCCTCGGTTTATTAATGGCGGTATGCAGCAGCAAAGCTAAGGGGGATTTAGTTGATTTGCGTTTGGCAAGCTTGAAGCGTTATGACAGTTTGATCGCAGAGCTAGAAGCATTAACCGGCATTAAGATCCTCTATAACCGTGAGGGGATTTTATGTGTCTATGCTCAAGGTGATCGAACTAAGGCAGAGAGTCTTGCAGCAATTCGTCAAGAGCAGGGTTTTGGTTTAGAGGTGCAGGGGGCAGAGCAATTAAACGCATTACCAGGGCAGTGGCGCGGAGCCTATGGGGTATATAGTCCGGCAGATCGGGCAGTGCATCCGGTGCATTTAGTTAATGCTTTAGTGGCAGGGGCGGGGCATTATGGGGCTAAATTTTATTGGTCTACGCCCATCAGTGATTTAGAGTCAGTTTTAGATGGAAATTCAAGGCAAAAAATTATTCTCACAGCAGGCATGGGTTGCAATGATTTATTAGCCAAATTTTTAGCCCTTCGTCATGGGGTGGCATTGGATACATTGGGTCAGCATTGCCGCAGTGAGATCGCAGAGAACTTATTGGGCAAAAATCTTTTGCAACCCGTTGGCGGTCATGGGTTACGGTTACGGTTGCCCGCCAAGGAGTCGCCTTTAACTCAAGTGATCCACATGGTTATGGCAGATGGGACGGACTTTAACCTTGTCCCTTTACACCATGATCAGTTTGCCGCAAATGAATATTGGCTGGGGGCAACCATAGAGTTTGATGTCAATCCTGACTTGTCCGACTTTAAATTATCTTTTTCTAGATTTCAGGAAAGTGCAGCAAATCCTGACCGATGGCAATGGTTATTAAGCCAAGCCGAAGAGTTTTCCCCTTGGTTAGCCGAGGCTGAAATACTCAGCGCTTGGCATGGTTATCGCCCCCGCCCTCAGCAAGCCAGATCGCCAATTTTGGGCATTTTACCCGAAGAACCACGGATTTTGCTGGCAATAGGACATTATCGTAATGGTTTACTGATGGCTCCCATCACAGCGCAGATAATTGGCGATTTACTTTGATTTGCTCTGAATTTATCAAATTTTGAGATGATTGCGCCTAGGGCGATGTCAAGACGGATTCCCTGCGATTGGGGAACGGGGATCAATAACAATTCAAAAAGTCGGCTAATTTTGGTGGTGATTTAGGCATTTTCTGTAACTAATCCTGTAATAAAACTGATTGTTTTATCTTAAATAGCAATTTTTATGCTTCTAATTTAAGTTGGTATTTTAGACTACCAACTAGTAATCAAAATTAATTTAACGGACGCTTTCTAGTGCTAAATTTTTGATGTATTGGGCTTTTGGTGCTGATTGTAAGCCACAAAAGTCACAAATACAGGTGTAACTAATGCCATTAAAATTAAGCATGGAATTATTCCGCTCCATGAGGGATCTAACGTTTTTATGTATGATATTTCGCGTTTTATTGATGGGCAATTGTTAATCGCTCAAGCATCTGGGACTGTTGCATCCAATGGCTTTGCCGTTGGGGATTTATTAAAACCTGATGGCCCTGTCATCCAGTTTGCCATTGCCATTGGTATTCTCATTGGTGGTTGGTTTATCTCTGTGATCGTGAGCCGCACTGTGGTAGGACTCCTTGGTAAAGCAGGCTTAGACAACCGCATTTCTCAGTTGATGACCGGTGGCAGGGGCGGTATGAAACTGCCTGTAGAACAGTGGATTGGTTCCTTGGTCTTCTGGCTGTTGTTCCTGTTTACTTTGTTGACTTTCTTCCAATTCTTGAAGTTGGAAGCGGTGACCAAGCCCCTCAATAGCCTATTGGATCAAATCACTGGTTTTGTGCCTAAATTTGGTGCTGCGGCTTCCTTAGGTGCAGTGGCATGGCTTTTGGCATCCGTGAGCCGGATGTTATTGAGTAAATTCCTATCCGCCGCCAAAATTGACCAAAAATTAGGGGAACAGACCAGCGAGTCGGTAACCGATGAATCTACGGATCAATCCACGGAAGTTAACGAGCCTAGCACCACTGAAACCATTTCTTTGAGCGATACTCTCAGTTCAGCGCTCTATTGGTTTATCTGGCTGTTGTTCTTGCCGATGATCTTGGAATCCTTGGGACTCAGCCAAGCGCTACAACCCTTACAAAACCTAATCAGCCAGATTTTGAGTGCTTTACCCAAGATTATCAAAGCGGTATTGATCGGTGGTGTGGGTTGGTTAGTGGCCAATGTAGTGCGTAAAATTGTCACTAGCTTTTTGGCAGCCAGCGGTGTAGATCACCTGTTAGCGCAATGGACTAAGCAAGCTAAATCTGACAAAAACTATTCCCTTTCCCAAGTGGCAGGCACGGCAATCTATGCCCTGATCTTGATCCCCACGGTGATCGCATCCCTTGAAGCCTTGGAAGTAGCGGCAATTTCCCGCCCTGCTACGGCAATGTTAGATCGGGTGTTGAGCTATCTGCCCCAGATCTCTTCGGCGGTTTTAATTATCGTCGTATCTTATCTGGTGGGACAATTCTTCCGCGATATTGTCACTAGCATCTTGACCGGCTTAGGTTTTGACAATGTGCTGAAATGGCTGGGTTTTGAGTCTATTACGGCGGCTCCGACCGATAGCCATGCCTCTGAAGCCGATCAAGCTACGGCTAATGCCATTACCAAGCAAACCCCTTCGCAAATTGTGGGTATTTTGGCATTTTTGAGCATCATGTTAGTGGCGGTCAGTGCGGCGACGGATATTCTGCAAATTCCCGCTTTAACTCGCATTGTGGTGGGCATTCTGCAAGTCAGTAGCCAAATCTTCAGTGGCGTGGTGATTTTCGCCATTGGTTTATATTTGGCTAACTTCGCCTATAAGCTCATCTCTAGCAGTGGCGGTCGTCAAGCCCGCATTCTTGGTCACACGGCGCGGATTTCCATCATTGCTTTGATCACTGCTATGGCCCTAAAACAAATGGGGATCGCGAGCAATATTGTCGATCTAGCCTTTGGCTTGTTGGTAGGTGCCTTGGCTGTGGCCATTGCCCTAGCCTTCGGTTTTGGTGGCAAAGACGTTGCTGGTGAACAGTTGCGCGAATGGCTTAACTCGTTTAAGCGTAACGATTAATTTAGCTAGATAAATAGCGAGATCCCCGATTTCTTGAAGAAGCCGGGGATCTTTTAATATTCATCAGCAAAAGTAGGTTGGGTTGAGGTATGAAACCCAACCCTAACACCCCTAATCAGCTTTTTGTTCCGTTAACCCAAGTTTAATTCATGGTTTTGTTGGGTTTGCTGGCGCAACCTAACCTACATTTTCTTAGCGACTTAAGGCATTTCATCAGGGAACTGCCAAGGATTCGGATAAATATGGGGCCCAGACATGGGCGGTTGGGGCGGCGTTTCAATGCGACCCGGCACAGGGCGATGGGCGGGCTGCAAACCAGACAACATCCGTGATAATTGCAAGGCATCTAGCACCGGCTTAGTTTCCCGCACCTTATGCCACACCGAGCGTCCCATCAATAAATGGTGGCTATAACGTTGGGCTTGAATTTGTTCTAGATAAGCTTCGCGCTCCGGTTGATAATCCGTAGAAGTCACCATCAACTTGGGCCCAGTGGCGCTGGATGGCTCCTGATGTTTTGGTTGCGCCTGCATTACAATACTGGCAATTTGCCCCATCAAATCAGGATAGAGCCATGTATAAGCAGGATGCACCGTCAATTGACAGCGGTGATGACAGGACTCATGGGAACGGTGCAGCAACAAATTGAAATAACCAATGGCGGCTTTACGTTGTGGCTCAAACACATAACCTGACACCTCATTGTGATGCTCTAACAGCAAAGTCCCATAATTAACCAGCCGCTCTATGGGACTGCACCGAAAATCGCTGATCCCTAAGTCATACACCTGACGAATTTGCGGTGGCATCGCGGCGGTATCTAGCTGATATAACAAGGCCGCATCGGTATTACTCACCGCCATTAAGTTAGGCAGATCGGTTTTATTCGCCGCCAACTCTTCTAAAATTGCCCCATTAATTTCCCACTCCGTAAACTGTGCCAATGGCTGAAAACCATTTTGCCGATATAACGCGATCCCATCATTGTGATTCACATCCACCATCAACAGCCACATTCGCGCTTCCCAGCAAGCCTCAAGGCAGTGGCGGATCAACTGCGTACCAATGGCCTGCGGTGAAGCACATCCCAACCCAGAATCAGCATTCGCGATCGCCATGCGGTCAATTTGCCAAGTACTGCGGCTATGGTTAAACGGCGACACCTGAATAAAACCTTGAATAATGCCATTGCACTCCAAAACATAGGCACGCACATAGCGCTTGAGCATGGGGTGCAGGGATGACGGCAACCAACTCAACATCGATACCAAAGGTGTGCGCGTCCCTAATCTTTGCCCCCAAGCCGCAGTTTCACCACCTAAGCCTTGCCAACAACCAAGTTTCGTAAATGCGGCAAAATGATCCACCGCTTGTAAATCACGGTATTGCAAGGGGCGGATCGTACTGCCTACAGCCGGAAAGTTAGACATCATATTAAGACACGGGGTAGTACAGAAGGGATTAGAGGGTCAGGACAGGATTAACGAAAGCAGTAAATATGCAGACAAAGGCGAGCAAATTTTAGTTCAAGCTTGATGAGGCGAATTTGCGCTTAAATTTTGCGCTTAATTTAATTTTGCGCTATACATCTGTCCAATTAAATCAGAAACGACTGTATGGTCGGAAATTCTGTAGCAGACAGGGATGAGTAATTATTTTGCCGGACTAGATGCTAGGGAAATGCTCTATACCAAAATGGCAGAAAGCCTCAGAGCATCACCAACAGCCATAGTACTAACTAGCCATTATTTTCTCTAGTCACAATTTTAGTGTATCGCCTATTCATGCCGAGATGGGGAATAGATTACCAAAGTTGAGTATCAAGAAATTTAGTGGCAAGAAATTTAATGGTGATAGTGGTTCATGGGTGAGTCATTATGTGTTACATTGTTTTGATGCAAACTTTAAGGGGTATCAACGTTTAAGATGGCTAAACGCCGCAACCAGAAAAAGGAAAAAGCCTTGCGTAACCTCGCCTATGCACGCAAGTTTCGTAAGCGTACCACTTCACGCTTTGGTCGCCGCCGCCCAATGGGTAGCAGCTTCGGTGAGTCTGATGAAGCTGAATCCGATGCCGAAAGCAGTGAAGCCGTGGCCACCAGCTAAGAAATTTTGCCCTAAGTCATTAGATTTTCAATTCTTAGCTTTTTGCTTGGTATTTTGTTTAACATTTATATTTGATCTTTTGATCTTTCGTTTTTTGCTGACTCCCACAGCACCATTAATGCATTACCGCTCTTTGTCTTGCTTTGCAGGTAAGATTGCTTGAATGCTTTGATGGGGCTGTATTTTTATGAGAATTATATCAATTTTCAATATTTTGCGTTTTTTTAGCTAGGCACGCTTATGTCGCCCGATTTTGCCCTTGCCCTGCATACTACTACGGATTATCTAGAAATTGCCCTTGGGGATTTGCCTGGGGTAGATGGTTCTCAGGCAAATAGTGGGGCTTATTTAACAGCAGTCCAATCTCGGTCGTGGCTGTTGGGGCGGGAAATGTCCCTAAAATTACATAACTGTTTGCAGGAATTTATGGCTGATCGGGATTGGCAAAACTGTCAGTTTATCACCATTGCCCAAGGGATTGGCAGTTATGCAGGGACGCGCATGGGGGTAGTGGTAGCCCGCACTTTAGCGCAGCAGTTAGCCATTCCCCTCTATGGTTTTGGTTGTGAGACGATTAGGGAATATGCCCAGAATAAGGCATTAGACAATCAAGCCGAGGCTTTGCTACAGTTGGCGTTTGCTAAAAACTTGGCTAGATCCTCTAAGGAATTAGAGTCAAAATCTGATTGGTCTAGCGTATTGCCTTTGTATGCCGAATCTGTGTGACGACTCCCAGCCCTAAC
>JBAXSK010000161.1:0-9898 GCA_037130765.1 Pseudanabaena sp. ELA607 | reverse complement strand
CCTGCAATGCCTGCAAAGCTTCCACCGCTGAACCATAGCGATCCACCGCCCGATAAGTAACCATCTTATTTAAAATCGCCGCAAACTCTGGACTCACCGTAACTTTGTGCATCCATTCAAACGCCAAAGTGTGCGTATTCAATAAATCTGTGGGTGATTCTCCCGTCAGGGCATGAAGTCCCAGCGCCCCAATCGCATAGACATCACTAGCTAACTGGGGCTGACCCTTTTCCTGTTCCGGCGACATATAGCCCGGAGTACCAATAATTAAACTAGAGCGCGGTTGATTATTGCGGTTCAAACCGATATTGCTCAAATCCTTCACCGCCCCAAAGTCAATCAAAACAATCTTTTGATCCGCCGTGCGACGCATGATATTTTCCGGCTTGAGATCCCGATGCACCACTTTATGCTGATGCACAAACGCCAAAACCTCTAAAATTTCCACTAATAAAAGTTTTACATTCGCCTCAGACCGTTGGGACATATACCCATGCCCCCGATCATCTAAAGTCTCGCCCTTGATAAATTCCTGCACATAAAAAAATTCATTCCACTGCTCAAAGTGATCCATCATGCGCGGGATCTGCTTGGAAGGATGTGCCTCCCCCAAAGCCTCTAAAACCGTTTTCTCGCGCTCAAACATCTCCCGCAACTTAGGCAGCACATAATCCCTTTCACTAGGCGACAAACCCTTAGGCTGTAAATGCTTGATCACCCGCTGAAGGTTGTTTTTTGACCGCAGATCCACCGCCAAATAAGTATCCCCAAAACCACCAGCCCCCAGCCGCTTGGTAATTTTATAGCGTTTGTCTAGGGTTTCACCGATCAGGTTATCGGGTTTTTTACTAAAAAAGCCAAACAAGATTATGTTCTCCCAAGTTTGCCATCTCCTATGTTAACTTATCACCTATGGATCAATCACCATTTGCCCTGCCCTAAAAACCTGTCTCAAACCCTGCAAGTGTAAACTATGAGCTTATCCCGACGCACTTTATTACACAAAAGTCTTCAGTATGCCAAATATGGTACTGTCGCGGCTGGCACAATGGGTTTAGCCCAAGCTCTGACAGGCTGCGGTATTTTTGAAACCGGCAAAGACAATGCCAAAGAAGAAGACACACCAAAAATTGATCCCAAAAGCCAAAAAACCCTTTACATCTATGGCTGGGCCACCTACGTCGGTGATGAAGTTAAAGAAGTGATGGAGGGATTTACCGAAGAAACGGGAATTAAGGTTAAAGGTGATGCCTATGACTCCAATGAGGTGCTATTAGCCAAGTTATTAGCCAATGGGGGACGGTTGGGTTATAGCGTGGTCTATCCCAGTGATTATATGGTATCGCAAATGGTGGATCGAGATTTGCTGCTGCCCTTAGATCATAGCCTTTTGCCCAATCTCAAAAATATTGATCCGAAGTTCCTTCGCACTCCCTATGATGTGGGTGGTAAACATAGCGTGCCCCTCAGTTTAGGTACAACAGGAATTGCTTATAATGTCAAAATTGTTCGTTCTCTAATTGGTGAAGAACCCAAGGATTGGAGCTATTTTTGGGAATATAAAGATAAACTGCGAATTACCCTAGTCAATGACCCCCGCGAAGTTTTGGGAATGGGTTTACATACCCTCGGTTATTCCTATAATGCTAAAAGTGAAGCCCAAATTAAACAAGCCTTCAGTAAATTACGGGAACTAATGCCAGCGATCGCCAACTTCACCAGTGATGCTTGGAAAGATATGCTGATCTCTGGGGATTTGATGGCATGTATGGTGTTTTCTGGGGATGGTATTCGAGTGGCGCGGCAAGATCCTAATATTAAATACATTTTGCCAGAAACCGGAACTTCCATTTGGACTGACACCGTGGGCATTTTACGCAGCGCCCCAAATCCTGAAGCAGCCCATGCGTGGATTAATTATGTGATGCGTCCCGAAATCGCCGCTAAAATCAGTGATGCGAATAGTTTTGGGACTACGAATCGTCCCGCTCGCTCCAAAATCCCCGAAGATTTGCGGACTATTCCCGCTTGGCAACCGAGTCCACAATTTGAGAAGCGCAGTGATCGGATTACGAAATTAGATCAAAGTACTTTGCGGATGTACGAATCCTATTGGACAAGGCTTAGCTCTGGTTTGGGTTAGTTAAATTACTCACCTTACACAGATAGAAAATCTGCCCTCATCCCCCAGCCCCTTCTCCCAGGGCGGGAGAAGGGGAGCAAGAGCCATATTATTTTCTTGTTCCCCTCTCTCTTTTTGGGAGAGGGGCTAGGGGTGAGGGTCTTATAACCTTCTGCGTAACATAACTTAAATTACTCGCTACGTTGGGTTTTTCGGCTCTTTTATTGCCCGTAACTGTAGGATGATTTATTTGCGACTAACATTCATTCATTCTGTAATCAGCCATCTATGTCTACCCAAACTCCATTAAGCGACCGCTTACGCACTCATCTTTGGTATTGGCGAGGGTGGCAGATCCGCTATGGTGTTTATCGTCCTCTGCAATCAGTTTATACCCCACAGCCATCCTCGCCCAATCAAGCACCATTTTTGCTAATTCACGGCTTTGGTGCTGCCCTAGATCAATGGCGGGATAATTTTCCGGTTTTAGCTGATGATGTGCCTAGCTATGGCATTGATTTGTTGGGTTTTGGCGGCTCGGCTAAACCAGCCATTGCTTACACCATTGATCTGTGGGTGGCGCAAATTTATGATTTCTGGCGCATATATATAGATGTGCCAGTAGTTTTAGCGGGTAATTCCATTGGTGCTTTAGTAGCGGTAATTGCGGCGGCGCGTTATCCGCAAATGGTGCAAGGGGTCGTCGCCATTAGCCTGCCAGACATTGCCGCCATTGAAGCGATGATTCCGCCGCCTTTGCGTCCGGTACAACGGGCCACCAAAGCATTTTTATATCGGCTGTTGGCGCAACCTCTATTTAATTGGCTCAGACAACCATCAACCCTCAAACGTGCCCTAGGGATGGTGGCTTACACGGATGCCCAGCGCGTCGATGATGATTTAGTCGAAAGCTTTGCCCGCCCCGCCCGCGACCCCGATGCCCTCGCCGCTTTCATCTGTTTAGGACTGAGCCTCGATCTGCCCAATTATTCGCCCAATTTAGTCCAAGCTTTAAGGGTATTGCAGCAGGCAAAAATCCCGTTGCTGTTGATCTGGGGCAAAAAAGATCGCGCCATTCCTCCCACTGAAGGGCCACGACTCCAGCAATATTATCCCGCTGCCACCCTGATAGAACTGGATGGTGTGGGGCATTGCGCCCATGATGATGCACCGCTAATAGTTAATCAAACTATTTTGACGTGGTATCAGCAACACTGGAATCCTAATTTTGCTGAATAAACTCGGTCAATCACCCCCTCCTAAATTCGCCGCAGATACTGAAAATAACTTTAAATAACCAAGGAGAGCCAAAAGCATCATTCTTGATCTATATCAATGTGTAGATATAATCGACAACTTTCTGATATTATAACGAATTTTGATTTGAAATACCAATTACCTTGGCAAGCGATGAGCATAATTGCCCAAGTTAACCTTAGGTGTGTATTACTTTCTACCCTAGATGACGTAAATCGCGGTTTAAGTTCGGAAATAGACGCTTATGGCTATCTTTCGCTTTGAATCGGGCTAATTACTCAATGTTTATTCCTAATCGATTATCTCAAAAAGAAATAAGCGACACTAATATATTTTCTTTACACAATCCCCCTTTAGATAGATTTACAGTAAATCTGTCTCATGAATTGCCTCTAACCACTGAACCAAGCGAGTTACTGACTTAGCGATCTCCAGCATAATTAGGTTTTATATCATATAAGTAACGACTAATCCATCGATAACGCATGAAATCGGACTTATATCACAAAAAAAAATTATGTCTTTAGACAGATATTTTTCTGTCTAAAGACTAACGGTTAGGGTTCTGATAAGTATTTCTAATCTCAGTGTGAGTTATAGATTGGATTAAAAGAGATGGAATAGCTGAAAGCCTTGCTAGAAAAAGGTCTTGCTCCAAATTTGTATTCTTCCATTCACCGTGTTAAGGTGATGCCACGGAAGTAAGTGACAGCTTCTCAATCGCACTGTAGTAGTGCTAATCACAAATTTCGTTAAACCATTACTTAGACGTAACTATTGCTACTAAAGCAATCCCAGACAGACACAGCCGCTCAATCATCTTTGAGAGATTCTGACTGTAATCATGCCTCGGATCAGGAAAACTAAGTCATCTACAAGCGCCTATGTTCTACGGAAAGATTTTCCCTTCGGCTCCTACCACCTGCCTGTTATTGTCCTTTTGTACGGTATTTGTAGGACATACAGCCTCTGCCGAAACTCTCAACTCATGCTCATCTAATGGTGTCCCTGCTGTCTCGCCCCATCTCACGCAGGTGTCGCCCAATTCCACCGCTGATTCTGTGCCAGCTTCACCCCGCATCGCTTCAGTGGATCATCAAACAGCTTTCAATCAAGTAACACAACTTACCACTCCTAGTCCCAATCCTGTGTTATTGGGTAATTTGACTGGTCAAGATATAGTCAAAACTATTAGCCCCACTGGGATGCAAAATAGTGCCACTATCACTGCTGGACTGAATTTTGCCTCGAAGGATAAATCTAGTGTAGCTAATCTGTGTGATTCGGGTGAGTATTTGGGTGGAGTCAGTAAGCCTAATCAGACTAATTCCTGTCAAAAAGTCGGTGCTTCCATTGGTATTGCTCTAAATTTAGCCCAGACTACCAGCCAGACTGCTAAGGGTAAATTGCCCGCTAATAGTGGCAGTGGGACTGAAGTTGCCACCTTGACCAATAGCACCAATAACTTGACCGCCAACCCTCCTAACCCTTCGGCAACTGGCACAAGTAATGTGGCTAAGATATATGCCCATACTGTTGATGGTAAACCTGCCGCTACGGTTTATGTGCGGGGCATTCCCGTAATGACATTTGTAGAAGGGGAAAGCCAACCTCGGCAAAAAGATCTAGATCTAAATCTAAATAAACTAGACCTAAACAAAGAATTACCTCAGGGTGATAAAGACAGCAAAGATATTAAAGCCGCCATTGCCCAAGATCGCCTGCAATCTAGCACCAATCCCATTGAAAGAGCCGCCGCCGTAGCCTCTTTGATCAATCAACTCAATCGCGAAGGTGAAGATGCTAGCAAAATTACCCCTGAATGGCAATCGGGGAGTTTTGTGATTAAGTTTGGCACTAGGGGCATATTGCGCTTTGATCAATCGGTGCGCTTACCAGAAACCACCAAAGAGCCATCCCTTGATGTTTTAGAATCGGCTAATTTAATCCGCCGGTTGATGGGTGGAGCTAGTCCCCTCAATGCGGTTTTAAATGCGCCACCAACAACTAATGCCGCTTTGGGTCAAGTTTTGCAAGTCGCTTCGGGAATCGCCTCTTGGTATGGCCCTGGTTTTGCAGGAAACCTCAGTGCTAGCGGCGAAATATTTGACCCCGAAGCCATGACAGCGGCTCATCCTAGCCTGCCCTTTGGCACAATGGTTCGGGTAATCAACATGGACAATAATCAATCTGTAGTGGTGCGAATCAATGATCGCGGTCCCTACATCCACGGCCGCGTGATTGATATGTCAGCCGCCGCCGCCCGTTCCATTGGTATGATGCCTACTGGCGTTGCCCCAGTCAAACTGGAAATCTTAGGAGCCACTGCTAAATAGTCTCTTATCGTGTCAAACACATTAGGTCACTCCGTGACTAATCAAATTACTCATCCATCCCCTAGCCCCCTAGCTCCTCGTCCCATCATCCTGCGGACAGTTGCCGAGGCTAGGGCATTTCTTATGGCGCAACGAGTTCAAGGGCACAGCATTGGTTTCGTACCGACTATGGGCGCTCTACATCGTGGTCATGGGGCATTAACCGAATGTTCGGTCAAAGAAAATGCGATTACGGTGTTAAGTATTTTCGTCAATCCGTTACAGTTTGGGCCCAATGAAGACTTAGATCGTTATCCCCGCCAACTGGCAGCGGATTTATCTTTATGTCAGCAATGGGGGGTAACAGCGGTTTTTGTGCCGCCCCCTGATGAGTTAACCGCTGGACAACAGGTGCAGGTATTGCCCCCCCTAGCTATGACCGAGGTTTTGTGTGGGCGCAGTCGTCCGGGGCATTTTGTCGGCGTGGCGACTATTGTGACTAAGTTACTCAATATCATTCAGCCAGATCGGGCTTATTTTGGGCAAAAGGATGGGCAGCAGGTGGCAATTATCACGCAATTGGTGCAGCAGCTTAATCTGCCTGTGGTGATTGTGCCTGTGCCTACGTTACGGGAAGTTGATGGTTTAGCGCTTAGTTCCCGTAATGTCTATCTGACCCCTGCCGAGCGCAAAGTTGCCCCTGGTTTATATCAAGGTTTGCAACAGGTGGCCGCAGCGGTTAGCCAAGGGGAAAGACGAGTTCAGATCCTCTGTGATTTGGTCATCAATCATTTAGGTAATTTAAGCAATGGGGCTACTAATAATGAGATATCTAATGGGACATCCCCAGAATTTAAGATCGATTACGTGGCGATGGTTACCGCTGCTACCTTGACACCAATTACGGACTATCTGCCTTCAGGGGAGCGGGTGATGGTGGCGGTGGCTGCAAAATTAGGTCGCGCCCGACTGATTGATAATATTTTATTGGATGTGGTTTCTTAGATAGGGTTTAGTGGGTTTATGGAAATGACAGCAAGACAGCCGATTATTGCCATTGATGGGCCAGCGGGTGCAGGTAAGTCCACGGTGACTAAACAAGTGGCTCAACAACTAGGTTTATTATTTTTGGATACCGGAGCCATGTATCGCGCCGTAACTTGGGCGGTTTTGCAAGCGGGAATTGCCCCAGAGGATCAGGAGCAGGTGGCGGCTTTATTGCCTAGTTTGCGCCTAACTTTGCGACCACCCACCGCCCCAGAACAACCCACCCAAGTTTTTGTCAATGACCAGGAGGTAACCGCAGCCATCCGTACCGCTGAGGTGACTGGTTTGGTGTCGGTAATTGCGTCTCAGGGGGCAGTGCGGGAAACCCTAGTGGCTCAGCAGCAACTGATGGGGCAACCGGGGGGCGTGGTCATGGAAGGCAGAGATATTGGTACAAAAGTTTTTCCTGATGCCGAGGTGAAGATTTTCCTCACAGCAACAGCGGCGGAGCGGGCCCGGCGGCGGCAAAATGATTTAGCCACTCAGGGTCAGCCCATACCGCCTTTAGCCGAACTAGAAGCCAGCATTACCCAACGGGACGCAATGGACAGCAATCGGGCCGTATCCCCTTTATGTCAAGCGGCCGATGCCACACTTTTGATTACCGATGGCATGACTATCCCCGAAGTGGTAGCCGCTATTGTAGAGTTGTATCATTCACAAATGAACCGCCGTAGTGCTTTTACCTAACCATGCGCCGCTGGATCTTACCCTTTAGTATTACTTTTGCCCTCAGCCTAGCGCTATCGGCTGGGTTAGACCCGCATTTATTCCAGATCTTAAACCCACTGGCAAACGCACCTACAAATTCACAGGTGATTTCATCCCTGGGTGAGTTGGTATCAACGGCTCCGGTGATCGCCCAGCCCACTGGTGCGACCTCTGGGGCATTAACGATTCGTGCTGATGTGCAAGAAGCTAATGCCAAAACGGGGGTGATTACAGCACGGGGGAATGTGCGCTTAGATTATCCGGCACGACAGATCGCCGCCACTGCTGCCACCGCCCAATATTTTTCCCAAGAGCAACGGATTGTTTTATCCGGTGGGGTGGTCATCACCCAGCAAGGAGTGAATAGCATTCGGGCTGAAACCGTGACTTATTTGGTGAGTGAAGGGCGATTTTTAGCCACTCCCACCGGTGATCGCCAAGTAGAAACCGTGTATGTTGTGCCAGATCGCGATGCAAATCAAACTCCCGCCACTGCGACTACTCCCGTCGAACAAGTGAAGCCTGCCTTTAAAGATTGGACAAATACACCCCGTCGCTAAACAGAATGATCGCTATTATTGCGTAATGGGTGATGGGGCAGATGTTTAGCGTTAATTAGGATTTAATTAGGATGATTTATGCGAATTGTGCTAGAAAATGTGAATAAGTCCTATGGGCGGCGGCAAATTGTGCGAGATGTCAGCCTAGATGTGGCGCAAGGGGAAGTGGTGGGCTTGCTTGGCCCCAACGGTGCGGGCAAAACGACGACTTTCTATTTGGCAACGGGTTTAGTGCAGCCAGATACTGGCATTGTCAAGCTAGATGATCAAGACATTACTCGATTACCGATTCACCAGCGGGCCCGTTTGGGTATGGCATATCTGGCTCAAGAAGCGACGATTTTCCGGCATTTAACCGTAAAAGATAATTTGCGTTTGGTGATGGAACAAACCGCCGTGCCACCGAGTAAGCGGCGACAACGATTAACGACTTTATTAGAAGAGTTCCGTTTAACTAAGATTGCTAATTCTCAAGGGATTCAAGTGTCTGGTGGGGAGCGGCGACGCACCGAAATTGCCCGTGCTTTAGCCGTTGGTGAGGAAGGCCCTAAATTTCTCTTATTAGATGAACCGTTTGCGGGAATTGATCCCATTGCAGTCGGTGAGATTCAGGCAATTATCAATACATTAAAAGAGCGCAATATGGGAATCTTAATCACTGACCATAGTGTGCGGGAAACCTTGGCAATTATTGACCGCGCTTATATTATGCGAGATGGCGAGATTTTAGCCGCTGGTAGCAGTAAGGAATTATCGGAAGATCCTCAAGTGCGGAAATATTATTTGGGTGAGAATTTTCGATTTTAGGGCTTTTAGTTTGAAGAGCACATCAATCATTAAAAACCTATCACGAATTAAACAATCATGACTATTTTGCCTATCTATGCTTCACTGCTAGCGATTCTATTCGTAGTTTTAAGTCTGCGGATTGTGGGACTACGGCGGCGGTTCAAGATTATTATTGGCGATGCTGATAATGAGTTAGTGCGGCGGGCAATTCGGGTTCATGCTAATTTTAGCGAATATGTGCCCTTGGGTTTAATGATGATTTATCTAGTGGAAGTCTGCAAAGCCACGCCAATTTTAGTGCATATTCTCGGTCTATCGCTATTTTTGGGCAGATTGATTCACGCCTATGGAGTTAGTCAAACAGATGAAAATGTGCGCTGGCGGATTTCAGGAATGTCACTAACCTTCGCTACATTGCTCATTAGTGGGTCTTACTTGTTATTGAGCTATACCGGACTATACTAAACCAGAATGGATTAATTTGAAATAGAATTTAGTCCTGATACCTCAGGGAAATATTCAGCAGAAAGTGGTCGTACTAGTAAGCGAATCATGGCAAATGCGCGTAGTACTGCAACCTGTGCGTGAGGGGGAGCGGTCAAGGTTGGGTTTTGACTGTAATAACACAGACTTAAGGTGATCATCTCATATCATCTATAGTAGAAATTCTAGTGAAATATGGTATTTCGATTAGATTTGTCCTATGATAAAATCTAGAAAATCCTTGGGTGGGCGGCAATACCTGAATATTATAAGCGCAATTCTGGGTTTAATGCTACAGCTAATAGTCATGTCAACCATCTCACCTTAGAAGAAGTGGCACAATTTACCCCTGAAAAGATCAATCACATTTAATTAATATGCTATTCTTATCTTTATTGACTATAGAAGTCATTTTTTATGCTATACAGAAAATATCAAATAATTTTTTCACAATAGATATGACAATTCTCATTCTAGTGAGTTACAGGAAAAGAGCTTAAGCCATTTGTTTAGAAAGCTTACATAGAATCATATGTAACTTACCAGATTGAAGAACGCTATAATTATTCAGTAACTATTTTATTAGAATGATCTAGGAAGAGTAATCATGACTG
>JBAXSK010000160.1:0-9931 GCA_037130765.1 Pseudanabaena sp. ELA607 | reverse complement strand
CTTGACCACCCCCCGCCTACGGCGTACCCCTCCAAGGGAGGGGAATTACAGACAAAAATTCCCCTCCCCTTGGAGGGGTGGCAGGCAAAGCCTGACGGGGTGGTTCTATTTATTGCTTTCAAGCCGCGCCATTCTTAATTTGATTGACTATAATTGCAGTATTTGGAGCGATGATTCTCCCGACCAGACGGAAATATAATCATCAAACAATTAAGCCGAATGTTTAACGATATTTTAGCCTATTTTATTCATGCATATTTTATTTGCAGAAATAGAAAATGCATTTCCAGTAGATAACTTAGGTCAATAAATATTTGCGCTTTACTTCGGCAGCGGATAAGGGCTTAGCAAATAGATAACCTTGACCAAATTCGCAATCAAGTTGCCGCAAGCACTCTAGTTGTTCTTGAGTTTCAATTCCTTCAGCCGTGACTGATAAACCCAGTTGTTTGCTTAAATGAATAATAGTATTTACCACATGATATTCATTATTAGATAAATCAAGCTGATTCACAAAGGAACGATCAATCTTTAAATTATCCATCGGTAAACGATGCAGATAACCAAGGGAAGAATATCCCGTACCAAAGTCGTCAATGCTAATCTGAATCTGCCTAGAGCGTAATTCCTTGGTCATGTTAATCGCTATTTCCGCATGATCCATAATGGCACTTTCGGTAATTTCTAGCTTCAGATAAGCTGGATTAATGCCAGTTTCTGCTAAAACTTGATCAATATCCCTCAGCAGGTTTACGGAAGCAAATTGCCGTACCGATAGATTCACACTCATAGTAATATCCCGTAAACCTTGCTGCTGTAGGCGAGATAGCTCCTGGCAGGCTTGGCGCAAAATCATAATTCCCACTGGTACAATCAAACCCGTATCTTCTAAACAAGGAATAAATTCTCCTGGGGAAACCCAACCTCGACGCGCATGGTTCCAGCGGGCGAGGGCTTCAAATCCCGCTAAAGTTCCAGTTTTTAAATTAATAATTGGTTGATAATAAGTAATGAATTCTTTTTGTTCCAAGGCTCGCTGTAAATCGTTTTGCAGAGTTAAACGATTAGTTATAGCTAGTTTCATGGCTTGATCAAAAACGCGATAACAGCCTTTACCATCCAATTTAGCTTGATACATCGCCGTATCAGCAGCTTGTAAAATTTCCTGAGGCTGCTGGAGATTGTCTTTAGCTAAGGCTACGCCAGCACAAGCAGTCATAAATATTTCATTGTTGCCTGCTATGAATGGTAAATGAAAACCCTCTAAAATCTGTTCAATCAATGCGATCAATCCTAGCAAATCATTGATGCCTTGAACGAGAAAACAGAATTCATCTTCGCCAAATCGAGCCAGAATATCGTCTGGGCGCTGATATTTTTTGAGCCTCTGAGCGATGGCGCGGAGTAGGTCATTACCAATTTCATGACCTAAGGAGCTATTGACTAATTTAAATTGATCGCAATCTAGGTAAATGATCGCAAAAGATGCATTACCACTTTGCAGCATATCAGTCATTTTTTCTAATAAAAAAGCACGACTGGGTAAATTGGTCAGCCAGTCTTCAAATATCATCAAATGTAATTGGGCAGTACGTTCAACGACGATAGATTCTAAGCGAGTATTAAATGTGGCTAGTTCTTGATATTGATGACGAATTCTCAACATAGACCTAACTCTTGCCCGCAGTTCTAAACGATTTACTGGTTTAGTAATGAAGTCATCTGCACCAGCATTTAAACATTCAGCCAAATCTTTTTTACCAGTGAGCGAAGTCACGATAATAATTGGTAAATTCTCCCATTTTGGTACGGCTTTAATCCGACGACAAACCTCGATACCATCAACTCTAGGCATCATTACATCTAACAAAATCAAGTCTGGTTTTATTGTCTCTAATATATCGATGCCATCTTGACCATTGGCGGCATAATGTAAATCATATTCTTGATCACTAAGGAAAGTTTCAATGACATCAAAGTTATCTGGCTCATCGTCAATAATCAAAATAGTAGACATAACATTTAAAATAGTGAAAAATTAGTAATTATTTAAATAGTTATTTTAAATAATTTTTAAATAATAAAACAGGAAATTTAATAATAAAACAAAAAAACAGTCAGGAGTTATAGCCACAAAATATTCATGAATTTTCTTCAGAATTTTTTGCACCCAAGATTACCAGAAATTATTACATGAAATTAATTATTTAATTCAGACTAAAAATGCAAGTTAAATAATTAACTCCATGTTATTTAATAATGTTATTTAATTTTTCATTCCAGCTTAAATCTATGGAACCACTGCTAGGGGAATAGTCACCAGAACTAAAGTTTCTTGTTGGTAAATACTACTGATTTTAAACTTGCCGCCCGCTAGTTCGATAATCCGTTGCACAATTTTTAAACCCATGCCTAGACCATCTTGGGCGTAGGTTTGACGCTCAAATTGCACTAAAGCATCAATTCGCGCAATCTGTTTTTCCTTCATGCCCCGTCCGTAATCATGAATGGTAATTTCCATCATGTTACCATTCAATTTACTCTTAACGGATACCTCAGTGCCAGCTTTAGAGAACTTGAGGGCATTTTCTGCTAGTTCTCGAATGAGCATACATAAATAATGTTCTGGTAAGCAAATCTGACCATCTTCAATCTCATAAACTAAGTCCTCCGACCTTTCTAATTTGTCGAAATAGGGCTTTAATTCGCTGATCACCACATCACGGTCCAACTCAGTCCACTCATGGCTAAAGGTTTTGCCTTCTGCTGCCAAGATTTCCAATTGCAAATAAGTACGGAATTTTTTAGTCAGACTAAAGAGTAATTGAGCCGACTCATCAGCCCAACTCAAGGTTTCTTTGATTTCTGCCATGTTCATGGTGTCGATATTGTGGCGCAATAACTCAATGACACCAATAATGCCATTGAGGGGCGTGTTCAACTCATGGGATAGCTTCGAGGCTAAATTTCCGGTTAATTCATGAAGGTTCTGTCCCAAAATATTGATGGTATCGCGCTGTAATAAAGAGAACCGTTGCAATGTGTCATATTGCTTCTTGATGCGCAACATGGAATTAATTCGGGCCCGCAGTTCCAAACTATTGAGAGGCTTACTGATGAAATCATCGGCTCCAACGGCTAAACATTGGGCTAAATCTTCCCTAGCCGTTAAAGCTGTGACGATGATAATGGGAATATTGCGCCATCGCATTTGACTTTTGATCACTTTACAAACTTCAATGCCATCCATTTCTGGCATCATCACATCCAGCAAGATTAAATCTGGTTGATAGAGGTCAAGCATATCAAGCGCTTCGTGACCAGCCGCAGCATAATGCAGTTGATAAGGCTGGTTGTTTAAAATTGCTTCAACTACATCAAAGTTATCTGGCTCGTCATCAATGACTAGAATCGTGGCTTGATCGTGGGAATTCATATTTGACTCAATATTTAAATCAGTAGTGATGTTATTGATTATATGCATGACTAAAAACTATTTCTATAGTATTAATTAATTGTTTCATTTTCACCGGTTTGCTCATGTACTCATTAGCTCCGGCGGCTAAACATCGCTCTCGGTCACCTTCCATCGCCAAAGCTGTTAGCGCGATGATTGGAGTCTTGACTAGCTCAGGGTTGGCTCTAATGCGCTGCATTGCTTCTAGACCATCCATACCCGGCATTTGAATATCCATCAAAATTACGTCTGGGTTAGCGGTTTGCGCTTTTTCGATTGCCTCAACTCCATTGTTAGCCACCATGATTTGATAACCTTTAGCTTTAAGATAGCTCGATACGGTACTAATAATCATTAAATTATCTTCAACTAATAAAATTAATTTGGGTGTACCAGTAATGTCAGGGGCTGACTGGCTCGGTAATTCCTCGGTGGGGACTTTTGGGGCGGCGGTGTTGGCGTTGCAGGGTAAATCAAAGACAAAACAACTGCCCTGCCCCGCTTCACTAGTGACATAAATGTGGCCCCCATGCAATTCTACTAAACGCTTCACTAGGGCTAAGCCTAACCCCGTGCCTTCATATTGTCGATTGAGGGCGCTGTCAATTTGAATGAATGGTTGAAATAATTTATGCAAATTTTCTGCGACGATGCCAATTCCAGTATCAATAATAGCAATTCTCAGAAAATCAGCATCTGATAGATCGCTTAGATCGCTTAACTGTAATAAAGTTGGATTAATCTTCCCCAAAGAGTGCCCCAAAGGAGGACAAGGATAATTAACCTCAATGGTAATTTTGCCGCCTTGGGGGGTAAATTTGATAGCATTATTGAGCAGATTAATTAAAACCTGATTCAGCCGCAATTGATCCACAACCACATAGGGCAAATGAGGCGGGATTTGGGTTTCAATGTGAATTTGCTTCTTGCGGGCTTGTTGACGAATAAAGCTTAAACTGGTTTGAATCAACATCGGGACAGCAATCGAACTAAAAGCTAATTCGACTTGACCAGATTCAACCTTAGACAAATCGAGAATGTCATTGATCAGCGCCAGTAAGTGAGTGCCACTACGCTCAATGGTTTGAATTGATTTCATTTGAGACTCATTGAGAGGACCAAATACATGATCTTGCAAACCTTCAGCCATGCCCAAAATGGCGTTTAAGGGGGTGCGTAATTCATGGCTCATACTAGCTAGAAATTCATCTTTGAGCCTAGTAATGCGCATCAGTTGATCGTTACTATAATGCAGTTGGGATTCAGCAATCTTGCGGGTGGTAATATCTTCAGCAATACCAGCAATGAGATAGACTTCAGAGCGCTCACTGTGCATCGGAAAAGCCCGATCATGAATCCAGCGCACTTCACCATCAGGACGGATAATCCGATACTCTTGATTAAAGTCGCCATTAATTTGCTGCGGTAGTGCTTCTATAACCCGACATCGATCATCAGGATGAATTGTATCGAGCCAAGCATCAGCATTGGTATAAAGATCAATGTAATTCCGACCCCAAATTTTGGCGTAGGCAGGGCTGACATACACCCATGATCTGCGATCTAAACTCATAATCCAGAAGACGGCATCAATGGCTTGGGCTAACTGACGAAAGCGCTCTTCGCTATCTTGCAAAGCTTTTTCGACGGCTTTACGATCACTGATGTCCATAACCACACAGATGGTTTGATTCTTGCTATTGGGTAATAGAGCCGCCCCGATCAGGATCGGTACGCGACTACCATCCTTGCGATAATATTCTTTTTCCCAAGGAGTAATTGCCGAATGTTCTCGCAGATAGTTCATTGCCTCTAAATCTTTCGCTTGATGTTCGTATGGTGTGCTTAAATCCCAGCGAATCTGATTTTGGGTAAATTCTGCTCTGGTATAGCCTAAAATCTCTAAAAATCGGTCGTTAGCATCAAGGATATTCCCTTCAAAATCTGCTAACAACATTCCCACCACTTTGGAGTCAAAAATGCGGCGGAAGCGACTTTCACTAGCTTGCAAATTCAGTAAAGCCTGTTTGCGTTCTGTAATATCTTGAACTTGGGCGACAAAATAAAGGGGCGCTTGTTCTAAGTCCCTGACCAGGGAAAGGCTTAACAAACCCCAAACTGTAGCCCCAGATTTAGTAATATAACGTTTCTCGGTGTGATAACTCGGTAATTCACCATTTAAAACTTTTTGAGTCCCAATTCTCGATGGCACTAAATCCTCGGGGTGAGTAATATCAATAAATGTCATGGTTTGTAACTCTGCCACTTCATAGCCGAGAAACTCTGCGAATGCCTGATTAATTTTGAAAAATCGACCTGAAATTAATATTAGACTCATGCCCACAGTAGTATTATTAAACGCATTACGGAATAACTCTTCATTCAGTCGCAAGGCTTCTTCGTCGGCTTTACGTTGAGTCACATCCTGAAACATTCCTACCAGACCGATAATCTCTCCTTGCCAATTGCGTAGCGGGGCTTTGTGAGTTTCAATACGGTGTTGTTGACCATCAGGTAAGATTAAGGTTTCGGGAATACCTAACAGTGGTTTGCCGGAATGAATTACGGCTTGATCGCTATTACGATAGTTTTCCGCTTGTTCCTCAGTCAAGGAAATATCAAAATCAGTTTTGCCAATAATCTCATCGCTATCAGTAAATTGCAGCATATCTGCTAAACAACGGTTACAACCGACAAAAGTGGAATGCTGATCTTTCCAAAATATCGGTAAAGGAATGGTATTAATGACAGTGCTAATAAATTGCTGGGCTTCTCTGAGTTGATTTTCGGAATGCTTTTGTTCCGTAATATCAATCACGATACAAACACAACTACCATGATTATTCTGAGCATATTCTAATAATGCCACAGCAATTAAAATTGGCACGGCATGACCATCACGATGATAATAGGCTTTTTCCCAAGGGGCTACGGCGTGGTGTACTTTTAATTGGGCAATCACGTCTAGATCTTGCTGGCGATAGGCTAAGGGGGTCAGAGATACCCAATTAATTAGACCATGCTCTAGCTCATCTCTGGTATAACCAAGTAAATTAAGGAAGTAATCATTAGCATCGGTAACTTTCCCAGTAAAATCTGTAAACATAATGCCGACTACATTAGCATCAAATACCCGCCGGAAGCGCTTTTCACTGCGTTCTAATGCCTCAGCAATTTGTTTCTTTTCGGTCAAATCTTTAGCAATACCCACAAAGCCAATCCGTTGATTATCCATATCCTGTAGGGAGATAATCGATAAACTGATGGGAAACCTTGTGCCATCTTTGCGGATGCTTGTCCATTCTTTGGTATCTACTATGCCTGCTTCTAATGGAGCCGTAAAAACTTCTATGCCAGGAGTAATTTCTCGCCCTAATTCCGTTGAGAGTAAGGCAGCATATTCTATGATTTCTGCGACATCATGGAATATGGCTGGTGTTGCTTTGCCAACTAATTCACTGGCGGTATAACCTAAGAGTTTTTCTGCGCCAGCATTAAATGTGCGAATCTTACCATCTAAATCTGTGGCAACAATGGCATAGTCAAAACTGTTGAGAATCCCTTGCTGTAAAGCATAGACGTGGCGAAATTCTTCAGTACGTTTGATGATTTCTGCTTCTAGATTATGATTTAATGCTTCTAATTTGCGCCGATTTATGGCTCTTTCTTGGGCATTAATAATGGTTTGTCCCATCACAGCCAGCAGATCGATCATTTCTGGCTCCCAATACATCGGCTGGGTAAATGAACCAAAACCAATGTAACCAGTTACGATATTTTGTTGGAATACAGGTAATAATAGAATTGCTTTTAAATGAAGCTGCCGCCAAATCTCTACTTCTATAATTGCTTCAGCAGGGGGATGATTCATGTCGGAAACATAACACATTTCTCGCTGGGATAAATGTTCCGTCAGCCAAGGACATTGAGCTAGCGAGAGGTTCTGACTGACGCTGATATTTTGGGGACAGCCCACTTTGCTCCATTCATGGGTCATACTTTTTGTGGCTGTAGCGTGATCTAGGCTAAAGATATAGCTAGTGTCTGAGTCTGTCACTGTGCCAATTAAAGCTAGGGTGCGATTAATTTCATGGTCTAAGTCTTGATCTGCCACAGTCACAAATCGGCTGGTAATTTGGGCAATTAGTTGATTCAAATCCCGTTGTTTCTTTAGAGATTGCTCGATTTTCTTAGATTCGGTAATATCGGACAACATCCCCACCATCACATTAGCTTGATGATTCGCGTCCATCAGCCATTGCCCTCGGCCTTCAATCCAGATATATGTGCCCCTTTGATGTAATAACCGATATTGACAATGGCAGGGGGTTTCATGAGTTATGGATTCTGTAAGTCGTTTGGTGACTTCTGCTAAATCATCCTGATGGATTAGCGCTAGGTAATCTGCCATAGTTTGAGGCGCATTGATGGATGTATATCCTAAAGTTCGCTCAATACTCGCTCCAAAAACCATGTTTCCAGTTTGATGATTATATTCGTAAATTAGTTGCCCACTGGTACTCTCGGCGGCTTCATAGCGTTTGCGCCATAGGGTCAGTTCTGCCACCTGCTGCTCCACCCGACTATAGACCAGAGCCTGATGAATTGCTATGGACAACTGCACACTCAAGTCTTGTAAAAGCTGTGCTTCTTCGGGTTGCCAGTTACGGCTAGTGGCGCATTGTTGGGCGACTAATAATCCCCATAAATTTCCCCCTAAACGAATTGGAGTCAAAAGACTAGCTTTAACCTGATACTTCTTAAAAAGTGCTACCTGCGCCGGAGCATAACCCGCCACATCAATATTGGGCACAATAACCTGCTCTTCACGGGGCACACATTGGGATAGTTCTTTTTCGCAATAATAGTTATGACAATAATTTTGGCAATAATTAAAATCAATATGTTCCCCTAAAAGAACCTTAAAAGATGGTTTAACAGATTCGGCAATAATTACACCGCTGTCAGTGCCTTTGTTTGCGCCCTGGCATTGATGCACAATCACCCGATCACAGGCGAGAAAGTGCCGTATTTCCATCACACAAGCGCTTAAAATCTCATTTAAATCAAGGGAGTTAAAAATCTGTTGAGCTACTTGATTAATCAGTTTCTCCCGTCGCAGAGTTCTTTCTAGCTGTACCGTGCGGTTTTGCACTTCTTCCTCTAGGGCTTCAGCGCGCTGGGACAGGATTTGTACCTTCTCAATTTCCAATTGATGTACTTTTGCTTCGAGAAATTCTGTTACGTTGTACAGTTCAAGCGGATTTAAGATCTGCAATAAACTGGTTTGGGTCACAATACCCATTAAATTATTTTGGCGATCAGTGACGATCACGCGCCGAATTAAGTGCCTCGCCATAATTTGCTGCACAGTCCAGAGATGATCTTCCGGTAAGACCGTAAAAACTGGTGTACTCATAATGGCCGCAGCGGTGCATTGCTCGGTATTTAAGCCAATGGCTTGGAACTGCACTAAGTCTCGCTCTGTGACAATGCCGATCGGTTTAATTGTCGGTTTAACTGCGGTTAAATTACTATCTGATGGAGCATCTTCTGTAATTGGAGCCAGTACATCCCCTTGAGATAATTGATTATGATGCGGCTGATGATGAGGCTCAGTAATCACCACGGAACTAATGCGATGCTGACTCATCAACCGACTGATTTCTAAAATTGTCGCTTCAGGATGGGTGCATATAACTTGACGGGTCATCACTTCATGGACTTGGCGCAACCTGAGCAAATCAATCGGGCGAGCGATTTGCCGCAAACTCTCATGGGTAATAATGCCGACGAGTTTGCCTTGGGTATCAGTGATGGGCAAATGCCGAATCTGATGTCTTTGCAGCAAATTAATTGGCACGAATATATCGGTAAATTCTGCTTCCGGCAAAGTGATAATATGCTTTACCATCACATCTGCTAAGCGTAAATTGTCCAAGGGTTGCTGATGGGCAATCAGACTCACTACATCCCGCTCCGTAAAAATCCCTAACAAGTGCTGATCTACGGCCACCAAAACACAACTAGAACGGGCATCAAGCTGGACTTCACGGAGGGAACGATTGAGCCAATTTGGATTCCCATCCCCCAAAGTAATCTCGCAACTGGCCACGTCACGACTCATCTGCACAATCACCTCCGTAATCAGCGTCTCCGGCGGCAGCACGAGAGGGTGACGTATGATGGCTGACTTTATATCCAAATCATTTAAGGCGGTAATATGATTGACCATAGGTTTAGGGTTGATTGATCCATAGTTATTCCAATTAAAATTAAAGCTTGATCAGATCTGTATTAATTCCTGTATTAATTGTTTCTGCCCCGTCCCAAAACAAATTAATTAACTATGTTTATGCTGACTATGTTAGGCAGTTTATCGATAATTACTCAGTGAGATGTATCCAAGTGTAACCCAAAAGTAAAAAAATATGCCTAAAAATGTACTGTAACAGCCGAGGATTTAGCTAGATC
>JBAXSK010000016.1:0-33385 GCA_037130765.1 Pseudanabaena sp. ELA607 | reverse complement strand
CCTTATACGATGAATACCTTTTTTGCTCCATTTTCTAAAAATGTCCGCAGTATTGCTATGGGGTATTACTCAGACTTGCTTTACTTCTGTGTCTTAGGTGACATAGACTTATTCACGAACTTATTTACGAACTTATTTACGGTTTCATAGACTATGACCATAGAATTGAATGGCTCCACTCAAGACTCTCTCAAAAATCAGCATAGATTGGGAATAGTAATTTTACTGATTGTCACTTTGATTTGGGGAACCAGCTATCCAATTCTTAAAGGGACGGTAATTAATCTATCTCCTTCAGCTATCTTTGCAGTCCGCTTTGCATTTGCAGCAGTACCTTTTACCCCCTATTTGCGGTTTTTGAATCTTGCTATTTTAAAAGATGGCGCTTTACTAGGTTTAATTATCTTTAGTACTTTAACCCTACAAACCTTTGCCCTAGAAACTACTTCAGCAAATCATGCTGCATTTATTGCGAGTTTTAACGTTATTCTCGTACCTCTATTGGGACAATTTATTGGTCGAAAAGTACTTTTAAAAACCTTTCTAGCCGCAGGTCTTGCTATTCTCGGTGTGGGTGTGATGTGTTGGGAAAGTGAACAAATCGTAATTGGTGATCTCTTAATGTTAGGGAATGCTTTACTTTATTCGATTTATATTCTGAAACTAGAATCCATCACCGTAAAACATCCTTTCCTACCATTAACGGCAATCCAACTTTGGGTCATAGCCATAATCTCTTTTGTCTGGGGCGCTCCTGATCTGATGGAGCAACATGAATTAATTGCGAATAATTTTGGTGTGCTACTATACCTCGGTTTATTTGACACTGCTGCTACAATTATGTTGCAAGTAATTGCTCAGAAATGGGTCAATGCTTATCAAACCGCTTTGATGTGTACTCTTGAGCCAATTTTTGGGGCGATTTTCTCATTCTTACTTTTGGGGGAAAAGCTTGGGGGGCGTGGTTTGGTTGGTGCAGCACTTGTGTTAGCTGCGATGATTTTGGGTCAGAGCAAGCCCTCTGATTCTGAAATAGAGCAAGTAATTTCAAATAATGCATCAGCTTTTAATCCGTCACTAAACTCTCAAGATGAAATAGCAACTATGCCATTCTCATTGAGAGATCCTAATCTTGCAGGATCAGAAATTGATTCATAACTTTTATTAGTCAATCATCAATTAATTATTGTTAATAGGTTATAAATAACTAGCATGACGAATTCAGATGTTTCCGTAAAACTGACCAACAAGGGGAGAGGGGTGTTTGCCAGTCGCGCTTTTCGTAAAGGCGAAACTGTAGTCAATGGACATCAAGTTGAAATTTTGACTGAGAGAACCAGCCATTCCTTTCAAATCGATGTCGATTTACACGTAGAACTTAACGAACCAGCGGTATTGATCAATCATTCTTGTATGCCGAATACAGGAGTTAGGAATAATCAATTTGGTGGTTACGATTTCATCGCTCTAACTGGCATTGCTCAGGGTGAAGAGATTACATGGGATTATGAAACTACTGAATACATTTCCATTGCGGTTGCACAATGTTATTGCGGTGCTGCTGCGTGTCGCTCAAGGACTCGCGGGTTTAAATATCTCCCTGTTGAGATTAAAAACAAGTATGGCGAATTTATTGCCGATTACCTGAAGCATAATGTCAGCCATGAAGGGAAGATCGAAGTAAGTTCAGACCACTACGCTAGTATCACGTAATAGATTCTGTTTTATGGGGTATCTGGAAGTGAGGCGAATTCCTGAAACTCTCCTGTCCAGTCTAATTTGCATGAGGGATTTCATAACCAAACAAATTAGGATCAACGTTATCGAAAGTAATATCGGCTAAGCCATACTCGGCCCAACGTTGGTCACATAGGGCGGCAGTTTCAGGATCACTCTCTAAAGGATCGCCCCATTCTCGATTGGTTTCGGGATAGATCTTGGTGGTGGCATCAATGCCCATGCGACTGCCCAAACCTTCTTTCTCACAGGCGAAATCAAGGCTATCAAAAGGTGTATCGGGCAAAATAAAGACATCTCTTACGGGATCAACTTTGGAACTAACCGCCCACACTACTTGACGCGGATCACGAATATTCAAATCATGGTCCACCACAATCACAAATTTGGTATAGGTAAACTGGGGTAAAGCAGTCCAAAAGGCTAAAGCGGCGCGGCGGGCTTGTCCAGGATATGCTTTCTTAATGGAAATAATTGCAGCTTTATAACTGAGGGCTTCCATAGGTAAAAAGAAATCCGTAATTTCCGAAACCTGTTGGCGCAAAATCGGTGTATAAATTCGATTCAGAGCAATTGCCATCATCGCTTCTTCTTTTGGTGGCAGTCCGCTGAAAGTGGTTAAATAGATGGGGTTGCGGCGGTGAGTCATGCAATGGAAGCGGATTAAAGGAGCCGCCTCATTAATGCCGCCATAGTAGCCCATGTGATCGCCGAAAGGTCCGTCGGTGGCGACTTCGCCAGGGGTAATTGTTCCTTCGAGAATATATTCTGCTTGGGCAGGTACTTCTAAATCAAGGGTTTTACATTTGGTAAGCTGCACCCCTTCGCCGCCATAGAGTCCGGCAAAAATCCATTCCGATAAGTCCACGGGAATAGGAGTCGCCGCCGCCATAATTAAAATGGGATCGACACCAATGGCAATGGCAATTTCTAAGGATTTACCCATTTCAGCGGCTTTGCGTAAATGCCTTGCACCACCCCGTACCGATAGCCATTGCACCGTCATCGTATTACGGGACTGCCGCTGCAAGCGATAGACTCCCACATTGGGAATGCCATTTTCAGGATCTTTGGTAATCACTAGCCCGAGGGTGACCACTTCACCACCATCTTTAGCGTAGGGCTGAATCATGGGAATTTGTTCGAGATCTACTGCCGTGCCATTGAGAACTACTTCTTGACAGGGAGCGCCAAACAAAATTTTCTGCGGCCTTGATTTGATCACATCAAACAGAATTTTACCAAATTCTACGGCTTGGGCGAGCTTTTTCGGTGGCTTGGGGCTTTGTAATTTGGCTAATTTTGCGCCTAAAACTTCTAATTCAGCTTGAGATTCCATTCCCATTGCCCAGCAAACTCGTTCCACTGTGCCTAATAGATTTAGGGCGACTGGCACATCATAGCCTTTGACATTCTCAAATAATAGGGCTGGTCCTCCGGCTCGTAATAAGCGATTACTGATTTCCGCCATTTCTAGTTTAGGATCAACTAAGGCTTTAATGCGACGCAGTTGCTGGCGTTTTTCGAGTAGATCAATGAAAGTGCGCAGATCACGAGCCATGATGGATAAGGGGATAAATGAATGATAAATGACGGAAACTAATTGTCGCTCCCGCAATTATGCCCCATAAGTGGATCCCTAGAAAACTGACTTAGGTTATAGGTAATGCCATCAGTGGGAGTTGATGGTTAATTTAGGGGAGCATCTCAATTAGGCGTTAAGCATAAATACTCATAACAAAAAATCAACGTTTTAGGCTTGGCGAATAAAGAAAAATTGCAAATTTCATTTATTTATCTCATATTAACAATGCTAAAAACAGTGATTTTACGGGCTTTTGGTACTAAGTAATTATACTCACAAGGATGATTAAGCGTTTCAGGCTTAAATAGCAAAGAAAATATTACGAATTTTATTCTTTTATCTTGCATTTGTGATACACAAAACGCCTAAAATCCCCATTTTTTGCGTTAAGCATAATTACTCAGTGCCTAACTGAGATGCTCCCTTTAGGTTTTCACCTCAACCCTGTAACTTAGTGCAATTTTGTGAATCATTAGTGGCAGATTTGAATATGCAATATCAGGCATCCCATCAAATCAAATTAGTTATTGATGCGTCTATTAGACATTTACAGCAGCAAGGAATGCCTTTATTAGATAATAATTTGTTGCATCATATTTTAACTAATATTATTAGTAATGCGGTTAAATATTCACCTATAGAGCCTAGTGCAGCACAAGTAAATCAAGACAAACTGAATGCTTTCCCTAATCGTAATTCTGTAGAGTGTAATTCCTTAGAGTTGTATGTCACCTATGAGGGAAATGAGATTGTCTTTTGCGTTCAAGATTATGGTATAGGTATTCCACCGGAAATGTTACCTAATCTATTCCAGCCATTTTATCGCGGTTATAATGTCGGACAAATCCCTGGTACTGGGTTAGGATTAGCGCTAGTCAAGCAATGCGTTGATTTACATCAAGGACAAATCAAGGTTGCCAGCGAACTCAATTATGGCAGTACTTTTACGATGTGGGTTCCAGTGATCCAGCATTCTAGCCATATCGCCACCAATATGATAGATGTGAATTGAAGTTCTATTAGTGGATAATTTTATTACAGATTCCCAACTTCTCGATTGCCTAGAGAAGCTGATTTGATATCTTAGGAATATTTAGCAAGGCGCTTAAGCAAAAGCCTGATAAAGGAAAGCTTGAGACTAGCATTAGCATTGAATAAAGTTCAGTCAAAGTTTTTAACCAGACTTTTATAGTCATTTAAAATTATTTTGGCACATTAAAATCCCTTGGCCACCCCCTGCCTGTGGCGTAGAATTACAGACAAGATTAAAATTCCCCTCCCTTGGAGGGGTGGCAGGCATAGCCTGACGGGGTGGTGTTATTTATTGCTTTGAAGCCGTGCCATTCTTAATTTGATTGACTATACAAATTAGTTGAATGCGTTTTACAAAATCTCAATCACTAGTTATCGAGATTAGTTATCGAAAAAGAGGAAAGCTCTATGGTTCTATCTACGGTAGCTAGGGGTTACTGCTAAAGAAGCTTTGCCATAGAGCTTAGGAGCGCTAGTTTTTACCCCGCAATCTCACCGCCTTCTTCTTCATCTAAGGCTGGTGGCACAGTGGTTACTGCGGCGATCGCATCTTCTTTATCCAACTTCTGTAACCGCACCCCACGGGCTGTGCGCGACTGGCAAGTAATCGCATCTGTCGCCTGACGCATCACAATGCCACGACTGGTAATAATCATCAACTCTTCACCCTCATCCACCAAACGCAAGGCAGTTAACTGATCTTGACCACTTTTGAACTTAGTCACCGTTACGCCCTTACCAGCCCGCCGTTGAATCCGTAACTCTGCTACAGGAACACGCTTACCATAACCATTGCGGGTCACAACTAAGACCCAAGGCCCTTGGATTTTGTCATTGTCGCCGATTTCCGGATTCTCATTCCCATCACCTTCAGGAATATCATTCTCATTGATGATCACATCAAGATCAGTTTCTTCGGTTTCAGGAGCTTCAGTTTCCGCCAAACCCGCCGGTAAAATATCCGTACTGACAATTTCATCACCGGGAGCTAAACGCATCGCCCTGACCCCTCGGGTATCGCGCCCCATCGGCCGTAATTGCTGGTGATCGGTGCGGAATCGGATCGCCATGCCCTGCCGCGACCCAACAATAATTGTATTTTCGGGACTAGCCAACCGCACCCAACGCAACTGATCATTATCTTCTAGGGCAATGGCAATCAAACCATTAGCGCGAATGTTGGCAAACGCCGAAAGCTTCGTTTTTTTGATATAGCCCCCAGCGGTCAGCATCACCAAATAACGATCTTCGGTAAATTCACTCACCGCTAAAATACTGGTGACCCGTTCTTGGGGCGTAATCGGCAACAACTGCACCACCGCCGTGCCCCGTGCTGACCGACTCGATTCAGCAATTTCGTAAGCCTTAGTGCTATACACCTTGCCGCTATTAGTGAAAAACAACACATGGTCATGGGTGCGACAGGCAAAGAAATGGGCCACGGCATCATCATCCTTCATATTTGCCCCAGCCTTACCGCGAGTGGCACGACTCTGGGCCGCAAAGGTATCCACCGGCAAACGCTTGATATAACCCTGAGCCGTTAGCAAAATTACCGTCTCGCTATTGGCAATCAGATCCGCTGTATCAATGTCTCCTTCTTCAGGCAAAATGCGGCTGCGGCGTGGCGTGGCAAATTGTTCTTTAATCGCCAATAATTCATCTTTGGTGATGGTACGAATCCGCTCGGGCGTTTCTAAAATATTGCCTAAATCGGCAATGGTGATCTCTAGTTGCTGATGTTCATCACGGATTTTATCGGCATCTTGGCTCGTCAACCGCCGTAACTGCATTTGCAAAATGGCATCAGCTTGGGCAGTACTCAACTCATATTGTTCTTGCAACTGAGTTCGTGCCGTACTGCTGTCTGCCGCTGCCCGAATTAAAGCAATGACTGCATCGAGATTATTCAGCGCCCGCAACAAGCCCAATAAAATATGATTGCGTTCTTCAGCTTTGCGCTTTTCGTAGGCGGTACGGCGCTGAATCACCTCATAACGAAAATCAATAAACTCCTGTAACGCCTCGCGCAAACTGAGGGTACGTGGCTCACCATTAACCAGCGCCAACATATTGCAACTAAAATTAGCTTGCAGTGGCGTGATTTTATATAAATTATTCAGCACCACCTTGGGATAAGCGTCTCGCTTCAATTCGATCACCAACCGCATCCCATTGCGATCGCTTTCATCACGAATATCAGAAATCCCCTCAAGGCGTTTTTCATTGACCAGTTCGGCAATTTTCTCGATCACCGCTGCTTTATTGGTTTGGTAAGGCATCTCCGTAATGATGATGGCTTCTCGATCATTGCGGTTTGGATTGCTCAGGGTCTCGAAATCTGCCACCGCCCGCATCGTCACCGAGCCACGACCGGTCATGTAGGTTTCGCGGATGCCCCCAGTCCCTAAAATCAGTGCCCCCGTCGGAAAATCCGGACCAGGAATATAGCGCATCAACTCATAATTGGTCAATTCAGGGTTATCTACCAACTGCACCAAACCATCTACCAACTCTCCCAGATTATGGGGCGGAATATTCGTGGCCATCCCCACCGCGATCCCCGATGAACCATTGAGCAGCAACTGAGGAATGCGGGCGGGCATTACCAACGGCTCCTGTTGGGAACCATCATAGTTATCGCCAAAATCGACGGTTTCTTTCTCGATGTCTTGCAGCAAGCCCGTCTCAGAGATGCGGGTCAAACGGCATTCCGTATAACGCATCGCCGCCGGTGGGTCATTGTCTACGCTGCCGAAATTGCCGTGACCATCGACAATGCGATCCCGCATCGAAAAGTCTTGGGCCATCCGCACCAAAGCTTCATATACCGCCGTATCACCGTGGGGGTGATATTTACCAATCACATCCCCGACAACCCGCGCACATTTCCGAAAGGGGCGATCCGCGCTGAGTCCTAACTCGTGCATCGCGTACAAAATGCGGCGGTGTACTGGCTTCAAACCATCGCGCACATCAGGCAAAGCACGCCCGACGATCACACTCATGGCATATTCCAAATAAGACCGCGACATTTCACCCCGTAAATCAGTGGGGATAATGCGATCTTCTGGGGCGGGGGCGGAATTAGTCATAACGGAATCTCTGGGGGGCTGGGCTACAGAAAGAACAAGAAAAAATTAGATCAAATAATAGCGAAACTTTTTGAATAACTAGAATCTGAGTCTAGGGACGGATTATCATGAATGATGAATATACTGGGGGATGAATCACCGCAATATTGTTACTAAAAGCGTTACAGAAAATCATAAAACCTTATAATCTCAAAGTATCACAGCTATATTTCGAGCATATTTGGGGGATAAGTGCTACTGCCACCCCGATCCTTCCAGCCCGATTAGGATCAAATATTTAGCTTAATTTCGCTTAATCCGGCCTATTCGCCACAATCATCAACTGACTCTACAAGTTGATACTGTGCAATTTGATTTAGCCTAAATTGCTAACTCAAATTTTTGACCCACGATTGGCTGATTGATTACAACTTAAGTGAAAATTACGCTTCATAAATTATACTCTGTGATTGCCTCTCTAGTGCCCGATCATCCGTCAGCAAAGTCCATCAATAAAGCCCATCAGTACAAGCAGTTTCTTACTGCGATCACCGTTAACCTCACAGATCCAAAATCCCCATGTCACCTCTATAAATGTCATCTCTTGATCGCCCCAATTTTCCCCGCTGGAAAACACCTCTAACTTCTTCCCGCCCCATTGGCACTATATTTGAATTACACATTTGAATTACACCGTGAATCGGCAAGATGCCCACACCATAAGGGTTTTATAATTGGGATCTGTGCCTCATCAAACCGCAACCGGCTGTATAACTTCAGGGGCCATGCGCCGTAGTAATAACTAGTAACAACTCCATGACTTAGCTGTCAAACCAACTCACCATGCAAGGAAATCTCAGAGAAATTGATGTCCACAGCATCCTTACCCTCGTCGAATTGGGACAATGGACGGGAGAGTTACTGATCGAAGCCCATAGTAATCAATTTTGGTTTTTATTTTTTCATAATGGCGCAATTATCTATGCCACCAGTCAAGAAGCTAATCTTTCACGATTGCGGGATCATTTGCATGGGATTGGTTTAACTAATGCCTTAGAACAAGTCATGACCGCCAAACTAGGCATTAATGTGGTGGAATATGGGCAAATTTGGTCGCTGTTAGAATCCCAAGTAATCAGCACCAAACAAGCGGTGGGGATGGTGCAACAAATGATCCTTGAGGTGTTATTTGATGTTTTAGGCCTATACCAAGGCACGTTTGTCCTAGAAATCGGTGATACCCTTGCGCCCCAGTTAACCAGTGTGCGTTACTCCCATATGGGGCAAGAAATTCAGCAATGTCTCAAGCAATGGCATAGCTACGCCCCACGACTCACCTCAACGGAGCAATGCCCCATTTTATTGCAACCGGAAGCCTTGCCTAACCTGCACCCTTGGATTGATGGTAATAATTCGATTCGCCGTCTGTCCCGCTATACCCGCCAGAGTATTTCCCATGTCGCGGCTCTGGTCTATAGCGCTATGGTGACAGGTACGGTAAGTATCTCGCCGGTGGTATCAGCGCCGCTGACTTCCGGGGATGAGCCAGCGCCGAAGATTTTGTGTATTGATGATAGTCCCACCATTTGCCGCGCTGTGGAATATATTCTCAACAATAACGGTTACCATGTCACAGCTATTTCTAGTCCAGTCAAGGCTTTGGGCTTAATATTTCAGCACAAGCCCAATCTGATTTTGTGTGATATTGCCATGCCGGAAATTGATGGCTACGAACTCTGCGCTATGCTGCGTAAATCTACTAGCTTTGCCCAAGTGCCCGTCATTATGCTCACGGGTAAGGATGGCTTCATTGATCGGGTCAAAGCCCGCATGGTCGGCGCTAATGAATATTTAACCAAACCCTTTGGCGAAAAAGAATTGCTCACTATGGTCAAAAAATACCTTTATCAAAACCGTAACACCAGTAATTTAAGCGATAAAGGTAATCTGACCGATCGCCCCCCCTTAGGTATGTTGGGGATGTACTAGCACTTTAGCGTTATACAGCTAAACCCAAAAAATTAATAACTTTAATCCATAATTACGAGACATATTGAGGAGTGCTATGAGTTTGGTTTTGGTGGTTGAGGATAGTCCCCTACAGCGCGAAATGATTGCCACCCTACTACGGGAGGTAGGTTTCCAAGTAGCGGTTGCCGCCGATGGGGTAGAGGCTATGGCCATGTTTGAAAAGACTCCCCCAGAGCTAGTTGTGGTCGATGTGGTGATGCCAAATATGAATGGCTATGAACTCTGCCGCCAACTCAAAAATAATGATGCAACTAAACACATTCCCATCGTAATGTGTTCCACCAAAGCAGAAGAATTTGATCGCTATTGGGGCATGAGACAAGGGGCAGATGCCTATATTTCTAAACCTTTTCAGCCGCAGGAAATGGTGGGCATTGTCAAAGGATTACTCAAGAAAAAGTGATTTTTTATGGGATAGCTAGGGGAGTACTCTACGGATTCAACTCCACACTAATTCCCGCTTACCCGTAATAACTTCACCAATTACCGCAGGAGATAAACCGGCTGTAGAAAAGTAATCTAGGGCAGCTTGTTGATGGGCGGGATCAAGCACCACAGCCATACCGATCCCCATATTGAAAGTATTAAACATCTCTAGCAAAGGCACATCGCCCTGGGCCGCTAGCCACAAAAACACGGGCGGAATCTGCCAACTTTCTTGATAGATGCGCACTGCCTGACCATCACTCAAACAGCGGGGTAAATTTTCGGGCAAGCCACCGCCGGTAATATGGGCTAAACCATGAATCCCTAAATCCATCTGCAACGCTGCCAAAATAGGTTTGACATAAATCTGGGTTGGTGTCAGGAAAATATCCCCCAGGGTCTGTCCAGCCAATTCAGGCGCAATATCAATCACGTCGCTCCATTGGTAACCCATGTCATGGACTACCTTACGCACCAAACTATAGCCATTGCTATGCACCCCCGAACTAGCCAAACCAATCACGACATCACCAACTTGCACTTGATGACCGGTTAACATCTGCGATTTTTCAGCAATACCAACACAAAAACCCGCCGCATCATATTCCCCTGCGCCATAAAAGCCCGGCATTTCTGCTGTCTCGCCCCCTAATAAGGCACAACCCGCCTGTTGACAGCCCTCGGCAATGCCTTTAACGACTTCGACCAACTGATCTGGCTCTAACTTACCCGTGGCCAGATAATCTAAGAAAAATAACGGCTCGGCTCCAGAGGTCAACACATCATTAACACACATGGCCACTAGATCAATGCCGATAGTGTCATGTTTATGGCAAACCTGGGCAATTTTTAGCTTAGTGCCCACCCCATCCGTACCCGACACCAGCACTGGCTGCCGATAACCCGCAGGAATCTCGAAACAGCCCCCAAATCCGCCTAAGTCACCAAGCACACCAAAACGGTGGGTTTTAGCCACTAGAGAGCGAATTTTTTCTACGAAAGTGCGTCCTGCTTCGATGTCAACGCCCGCTTGCCGATAGTCCAAGGCCAATACTCCCAAATGTTTCCTGATATATGTTGCTTGCGGCGCAAATCACATCCCAAATTACACGGTAATCAAAGTAACTGTGGGCAAATTTATGGGCGCAATTGCATCCTCAACTTCTCGCGCTAACCTTTGCCTAACTCTTTAGCCCGCTGGGTTGCCGCTAAAACTGCTTCTATCATAGCGGAACGGATGCCTGCTTGCTCTAGTTGCCTTACGCCGGCAATAGTTGTCCCCCCTGGACTGCTCACCCGATCCTTGAGTTGGGCAGGATGCATTCCCGTTTGTTTTAATAATGTAGCTGTGCCTAAAATAGTCTCAATAGCCAATTGCAACGCTGTGGCACGGGATAACCCAGCGGCTACGCCACCATCGGCTAGGGCTTCTGCCACCAAAGCAATATAAGCCGGTCCTGAACCAGATAAACCAGTTACCGCATCCATTAAATTTTCGGGTACTTCGACCACGCCACCAACGGCCGCGAAAATTTGCCGACTCCTAGCTCTTTGCTCATCAGTGATGCTAGGTCCATAGGCTAAAGCGGTCACCCCTGCTCCCACCTGGGCGGGGGTATTGGGCATGGCTCGCACTATCGCCAGTTCCTCAGGGCGATTTGGGGGTAAAACTTGATTGATTTGCTCTAGGGTCACCCCTGCCAAAATTGACAGCAATAAATTAGACTGCAACGAGGGCAATTGGGCCATGACTTGAGCCAGAACTTGTGGCTTCACAGCTAATAGTAATGTCTCGGCGGCTCCTACCAGAGCGTTATCTCCAGTAACTAGCACCCCATAGGTTGAGGCTAGAAAATCCCGCCGTGTCGCCACAGGTTCACTAATATAAATTTCATTGGCATGATACACGCCACGGGAAAGGAGGCAACTTAGAATTGCCTCCGCCATTACGCCGCCGCCAATAATGCCGAGCTTTACACTCAATTTAGTCACTTAATAATCTGTTGGGTCATTAGGCGCAGTCACTAGGACTGGGCAAAACGAGTTGCGGGTGCTTCTGCTGTCCAAGCTGGAGCCGGAGCCGCTGCGGGACGAACGACCCGAGGTTGGGGCATGGGGGCTTCATTGGTCATGCCAGACTGGGTGGTTACTTGGACGCAGGATGGCGCAAACAAGAAGATGCTATCACCGATGCGTTCTTGGTGACCATCTAGGGCGTAAGTACCACCAGCCACAAAGTCCACGGCCCGCTGGGCTTGTTCAGGGTCCATCATGGTTAAATTCAACACGACGGACTTACGTTCCCGCAAAGCTTGAATGGCTTGGGGCATTTCCTCGAAGCTCCGAGGCTCCATGACCATTACTTGGGATAAACCATTTGCAGCACCAGGCATACCAATCACATTTCCTAAACCTTCATTAGTGGTACCAGCACGGAAAGAACTACGCTCACGGTTGCGGCGCGGTTGAGTTTCTTCTGCGGCTACGGGGGTAGGGGTGTGCTCTTCTTGATATAACTCTTGATATTCACGGCTGCTCGAAGCTTCATCGTACTCATACTCGTACTCTTGCTCCTCTGATAGCCCGACAAAATCTTTGAGCTTTGTAAAAATTCCCATCTTGAATCAACTCCTAGAATGTAATGCTCGAGTGACAGCAGCGTAATTTGGCGATTAATTTGGCGATCAAAAACGATCCAGTTTTCAGGTAGATAACAGTTAGATAACTGTGGAATTATTGTCAAATCTAAGGTGACATTTTCCTAGTATCTGCCATAGGAGCAAGGGTTACCCTCGTCTGTACTGGCCCATTTATCCTTAACAGTCCCTAACAGGTTATCCCTAAGTTTTTGTTAACCTGTAGTTAACATGTAATTAGGTGCTATTCGGGGTACAAGCTTAGCACCTGTGTCAAATGAAGTCTACAGGTTAAGCTGTCCAATAACGAATTTATATTGAGGTACTGTACTATTTACTAATTCCTAAACTGTTAGCTAGTTGCTTAGATTTTAGTTGTTTGGTGGATGTGGCGCAGTTAAGATGTGCTTGCCAAGGTGTGGGGCACAGGAGATGTAACTGGATTGCAACTTTTAGCCTGAGACTGTAACCGATATTGGGCCAAAAAGCTAGATCTATCTGTTAAGTTTTTTATAAGGTCAGTTTTAGCATCACTTTTTGTGGTTTATCGGCCGAATTTGTGTGGCATTGTGATGGTTGATCACCTTGAGGCGGGTTCATGGGGCGATATTGGTTAGGGATTGATTTTGGTACTTCTGGGGTCAGGACGATCGCGGTAGATGAGATGGGAGCGGTGGTGGCCCATAGTCGCGCTGATAGTTACCCGAATGATTACGCTAATGGTGTCAGTGATGTTGGGGAGCAAATTAATCAAGGTTACAGTTTGCCTCAGGTGGACTCATGGTGGATCGCTCTGGGACAGGTGTTGGCGGCTTTGCCCCAAGCCGTGCGTTCAGGGTTGGCAGGCATTGTAATTGATGGCACTTCGGCAACGGTGGTGTTGTGTGATGGGGCGGGTGTGCCAGTTACTGGGGTCAAAATTTATAGTGATCGGGCTGGCGACCAGAGCTTAGCCGCGATTCAACAAATTACGCCTCAGGGTCATTTAGCTAGGAGTGCGACGGCAACTTGGCCCAAGGTGTATGAGCTATGGCAGCAGTATCTGGGGATAAATGGGGATATGCGGCATGATTCTCAGGATTTTGTATGCCATGATGCAGACAATAACAATATATATGTGATGCATCAGGCTGATCTATGTGGTTACTGGTTGCATGGTCGGATGGGAATCACGGATTACCACAATGCTTTAAAGCTGGGTTACGATCCGGTGCGGTTGGCTTATCCTGACTGGCTCAGGGATGGGTTAAAAAACTCTCACCCATTGCATCAACAACCTAGGGATCTGGGGCGACATTTAAACTTACCCCAAGTTTTTGCTCCGGCACAGCCCGTGGGTTATATCAGGGCGCAATGGGTGGAGAGCTTGGGGATTGCGGCTGATTGTTTGATTGGGGCGGGGACGACGGATAGTACGGCGGCATTTTTAGCTAGCATTGCACCTTCGGCTCCGGGGGTGGGCATGGCGGTGACTTCCTTAGGCTCAACTATGGTATTGAAGGTGCTAGCCGATGAGCCAGTGAGTGATCCGGTTTATGGGGTTTATAGCCATCGTTGGGATCAGGATGGGGCCACTTTTTGGCTGGTGGGTGGGGCTTCTAATGTGGGTGGGGCAGTGTTGCGGCAATTTTTTAGTGACGCAGAGTTACAGCAACTTACGGCGGCAATTGATCCGAGATTTGATAGTCCCTTGGAGTACTATCCTTTACCCCAGGTGGGGGAGCGGTTTCCGCTGAATGATCCGCATCTGTTGCCCCAATTGACCCCGCGCCCCGCTGACAATGCCGCTTTTTTGCATGGGTTACTGACTAGCATGGCTCGGATTGAGGCGCAGGGCTATGGGGTATTGCGAGACTTAGGTGCGCCTTGGCCGAAGCAAATTTACACCACGGGGGGTGGAGCGAAAAATCCGGTGTGGACTCAGTTACGCCAAAGGCAAATTAGCCAAAAGTTTCAGCCTGCACCACAGATTTTAGTGGCACGGGAGACAGAAGCGGCTTATGGATCGGCGCTTTTAGCCCGATCAAAATTAAATTGCAACTAGATCCTGATTAATTATTAAAAATCACGTGATTAAGTAAACGGGATTAATTATTTGTAGGATGGGTTAGCGACAGCGTAACCCATGCTGATGTTGGGTTTCATGCTTCAACCCAACTTACATTTATCTTTGATTTAATTAGACCGACCTACTTAGCGATAATTAGTAAACTGTAAAGCTAGGGGGAAGTCCTGACTTTTAATTAGTTGAATAATGCTTTGTAGGTCATCTTTAGACTTAGCCGAAACTCGCAAAGCATCTCCTTGAATTGTCGCTTGACATTTAGGAAAAGCATCACGAATTGCTTTGGAAATCTTTTTGGCGAGGTCTTGCTCGATGCCTTGTTTGAGGTTAACAACTTGATGGACTCGGTTGCCACTAGCGGATTCGGGATCTTTATATTCAAAAATTTTCAGGGATAAATTACGCTTTAATGCCTTGGTTTGCATCACATCAACCACAGACGACAAAGTGAATTCACTATCAGTTTTGATGGTAATACTGTCTTTGTCTAAATCAATTTCAGTATTGGTATTTTTGAGGTCATAACGACCAGAAATTTCGCGGCGAGTTTGATCTAAAGCATTAACTAACTCTTGGCGATCAAATTCGCTCACAATATCAAAAGAATATGCAGCAGCCATTATGCAATCAACCTAAACATCAATCCTATATTCCTAATGTAGTATACCTTGACTGTTTGCTCTGTGGGCATACAGCCGGTTTCGTCTAGGTGGGATCTACCATAATCTGGCAAGGTACTTGGACTATTGACGCGGATTAGTTCTCTTCCATAAAATTACCCGATTGTCAAAGCCGCCACTGATTAACCAGTCGCCATTTTGACTAAAAGCAATTGATGACACACCGCTGCTATGCTCGGTCAAAGTTTGGAAAACCTGTCTTTGGGAGACATCCCAGAGGCGAATGGTGGCATCCTCGCTACCACTGGCGATCATTTGACCATCGGGACTAAATAAAATCGTGTGAACGGTGCGCGTGTGACCTCTCATAACATAATGCTCTTCAGTTTGTAGGCTCCACAGATGGATCAAACCATCCTCAGTGCCAGTGACTACCCATTTATTGTTAGGACTAATATCAATGCACCGCACCGGACTGTTTTTATTACCTAAACGCTGTACGGCTTTGGTCGTTTCTAAATTCCAAATGATGATTTCACCATCTTTATTCGCAGTGGCAAGTAATTTATTGTCCTTACTAAAAGCAATGTCATAAACACTAGTACCCACATTAATGGTTTTGGTGGTTTGTTTACTGTTCAAATTCCATTGGCGGACTGTGCCATCGGCACTACTACTGAATAACTTGTTATCATCCTGAAATAAAACAGTATAGATGCGATCCTTGTGACCGGTGAAGGTATGTAATAATTTGCCCGTGCTGACTTGCCAAATTTTGATAGTTCGATCACTGCTGCCGGTGGCTAGTAGCTGACCATTGGGGCTAAAGTCTAGATCATAAATCCGATCGGTATGCCCTTTGAGGGTGTATTTTTGCTTTTGGGTGATGCGATCCCAAATAATTGCTGTGCGATCGCCGCTTCCACTAGCGAGCCATTGCCCATTGGGAGAAATCCTAACCCCATAAACTGGTTCGCTGTGACTGAGCAGAGTTTTTACCCGCTGGTAGTTGGGATAATTAGCCCTAGGTGACGGGGCATTAGTGCCATTACTGGACGGTGATCCTGCTAGGGCATTTTTGGGGGGCGCGACCTGATTACTTAGTCCCATAAACACAATGCCACCGAAAAATAGAGTACCTACTATACCCACGCCTAACCACCATTGCCAATAACTAGCCCGTTGCCGCTCAGGTTTAACAAAGGTGGGAATAATATGACTTAAATCTCTGGGGGTATAAACCGGAGCAGCGGCATCATTAATGTGATTAGAGGATTGCGGTACGGTGGGGGAATTATTACTAGTTAAAGCGTCTCGGGAGTCATGGCCAGTCGGCTGAGCTTGGGATTGTTGCGGGGAAGTACCGCCATTGACAACATCACTGGGGATAACCACTGTGGCTAAATCAGGGTTAGTGATCTGGCTAGGAGCTAGGGGCAATAAGCCACAGTCCTGCTGGCACTGCCTCAAAGCCCGCAATGCCTCGTCCGCTGAGCCATACCTTTGCCGAAAGTCATAGCGCACCATCTGATTAATTACCGTGATTAACTCCGGCGGCACATCAGAGGTATATTCTTCCCAAATTACTTCTAGGTCAGCATTTTTCAGCAACTGGTGAGGGGCAATGCCAGTCAGAGCTTGAATGCCAATCATCCCCACCGCATAAATGTCACTGGCTAGTTTGGGTTCACCTTGGGCTTGTTCGCTGGGCATATAGCCGGGTGTGCCAATGCCGACGGTCAGATTTTGGTTGGTGCTGAGTAATTCGAGTTCTGTATTGAGGTGTTTGACTACGCCGAAGTCAATTAAAACTAATTGCTGATCTTGTTGGCGACGGATGATATTTTCGGGCTTGATGTCGCGATGGATCACATTTTGCTGATGCACAAAGCTCAGGACTTCCAAAACCCCCACCATGATACTCACCACTTGGGCCTGCCGTGTACACACAAGTCCACCCAATTGGGTTTAACGCTGAATTGAGAAATTTTAGGCTCTTGAAACCTTGATTTCTCATTCGGCATTCTCAATAAGCCTTGCACTATTGAGAATAAGTAAATGTCGATAAAAACCTTGTATTGCAATGGTTTCACGACTTGTGTGCACAGTTTTTTGACTTGTGTGTACACCGTAGCCACTTGGGCGGGGGGAAGTTTTTGGCTGCGGAGAATTTCTTTGCTCAGATCTACGCCTTCGATATACTCCTGCACTAGGAAAAAATCATCCCCCTCAGGAAAGTGGGCAAAGAGTTGGGGAATGCGATCATGGGAACCAAGGCGATAGAGCATCTGGGCTTCATTGTCAAAGAGCCGCAATGCGAGGCTGTGCATTTCGGGGTCAGGATTGCGGGGTTGCAGACGTTTCACCACGCGATAGGGGCAGTCTGGCAAATGAACATCTTGGGATAAAAATGTCTCGCCAAAACCACCGCTACCTAAGCGTTTCAGTAACTTGAAATGCCCACCAATGGTTTGACCGGGAGCTAAATTTGTTGCCATAGATGCCACCAATGGAAGTGTCTGCGATAATTCTCGGCTTGCCTTGAGTTGTGAATCAACTGATTGGCTGGTCTGGTTGCCTATGATTTTGTCATATTTAACCGAAATGCTCAGCAATTGTTTAGGATCAATATCAACAACCTACGACTAAATTAAACTTCACTGCCCATCAACTAACTGCCCATCAACTGACATTAACTTATATCAAGAATTTAATATTAAAGACTGACGTTAAATTAGGAAACTAATGCTATGGACTGGAATTTTGCCCTAGAACATTGGGCGACGAATTGGGTCAATCAATATTTAACTGCTGGATCATGGCTCACTTTTGCTGTGGTTTTAGGGGCGGGTTTAGCCACTAGTTTAACCCCTTGCACTTTGTCGATGCTGCCTTTAACCATTGGCTACATTGGCGGCTATGAGAGTAAAAGCGTCTGGCAATCGGCGGTGCAGTCGTTTTGGTTTTGCTTGGGATTTGCCCTAACTTTGACGGGGTTTGGCATGGCGGCGGCGTTGCTGGGCAAAATCTATGGGCAGACCGGTTGGGGCTGGTCGGTGGTGATGGGGTTAGTGGCGATCATCATGGGTTTGCAACTGCTCGAAGTAATTACCTTGCAATTCCCTAATTGGGGTAACTGGGAAATATCGCGGCAATTGCCCCATAGTGTGCGCTCATTTTTGGTGGGTCTATCCTTTGGGTTTGTGGCTTCACCCTGTAGTACGCCGGTGTTAGTTACTTTGCTGACATGGGTTTCTAGTACGGGCAATCTGTGGCTCGGGGCACAATTACTTTTAGCCTATGGTTTGGGATCGGTGTTGCCTTTGGCTGTGGCGGGCACTTTTACGGGACTGATTAAAGATTTGCTCGCTTTACGGCAATGGTCTGGGGCCCTCAATAGCATTAGTGGCGTGATTCTGCTAATTTTTGGTACGGTGTCAATTCTGAAGTGGGTAGTTTAAGCGGCTATGCATTATGCCATTGATTTTGGTACAAGTAATACGGTAGTGGCTTGTCGCGCCGATCAAAAGGAGCAAGATTCCATAATTAATTCGGGAATTACGACAATTACCCTGCCTTTTAGTGCGGTGATTTTAGATAATCCGCCCTTAATTCCTTCTTTGGTGTATGTCGAAGATGCCCTAACTGGTAAAGTTTTGGTGGGGCAAGAAGTCTTAGATCGGGGTTTAGAAAGTAATCTAGGCAGTGCATCAGCTAGGTTGTTTCGGGGCTTTAAACGCGGCATTAGTAGCGGTATACAGGGCAATTATGGTTTTGTGCCCCAAGTAGATGATCTAGAGGTAACTTTTGACCAAGTTGGGGAATGGTTTTTAAATCGCGTGCTGGCGGAATTGCCGGATATAGAATCTCTCACCCTGACCGTGCCAGTGGATAGTTTTGAAGCCTATCGCCAATGGTTAACCAATGCTTGCCGTCAGTTACCGAATTTAGAGAATATTAAACAAATTCGTTTGCTTGATGAACCAACGGCGGCGGCTTTGGGCTATGGCATAACTCATGGGACACAAACTCTGTTAGTCATAGACTTTGGCGGTGGGACGCTGGATTTATCCTTAGTGCGCTTGACTTTGCCAGAAAGTTCAGTCAGTAATTTAGGGGCTGACTCTGGCGGCAGTTCGGGAAATAATTCGGGAAGTGATTCTATAAATAATTCCATAAATAATAAGGGAGGCACGAATAAACCTAAATTTGGTCTAGGGGCATTACTCAAATGGGGCGAGCGTTCTGGTAGCAGTGGATCTGCGAGATCATTACCCCCCAGTCAAACTCAACCCACCGCTAAAGTTCTGGCTAAAACTGGGCAAAACCTCGGCGGCATTGATGTGGATCATTGGCTGATGGAACATTTCCAAAACCAGATAGATATTCCTCATAATGCTTTAACCATGCGTCTAGTGGAAAAGCTAAAAATTGCTCTTTCGCAGCAGGAGTCAGCCACAGAAGTCTATTTCGATGCGGTGAACTTCCAAGCCTATGATTTAAATCTCAATCGCAGTGAATTAGGAACCATTTTAGACCAGGCTGGTTTTACCCAACGCCTTGACCAGAGCCTCAATCAAATCCGTCAGCAAGCCCAACGGCAAAATCTTGAATTAAGTGATATTGATGGCGTATTACTTGTCGGTGGCACAGCCCAAATGCCTGCGGTGCAAACTTGGGTGCAGCAACATTTCCCCACGGCAAAGATTAAAAGTGATCAACCTTTCACCGCCATTGCCCACGGTGCATTAAGCCAAGATTTTGCCCTTGAGGATTTTCTCTATCATAGTTATGGAATTCGCTTTTGGGATAAACGCTATAAACGCCACAATTGGCATCCCATTATCCAACAGGGACAAACTTACCCGCTCCAGCAGCCAGTGGAATTGACCTTAGGCGCATCCATGCCCGATCAGCCTAGCATTGAGTTAATCATTGGGGAATTAGGGGAAACGAGTGTAGAAGTTTATTTTGATCAGGGGAAAATACTCACGCGCTCTCTTGATCAATTACAGCAATCTGTGCGTCCTTTAAATGAGAATGCCCGCTCCATTGCCCAATTAAATCCCGCCGGACGACAAGGCATAGATCGCATTAAAGTCACATTTACCGTCGATGGCGAGCGAACCTTACGGATCAGCGTGAAAGATTTACTCACCAGCGAAATGTTATTAGCAGATCAAGCAGTAGTGCAGTTGATCTAGGGATAGCAGTACGGTTATCTATTGATTAGCAAATCTTCTGCAATATCAATCATCACGCTCCTAAAAATATGTACACAGATGGCACTTATCTAGAGAAAAATCCGACTTGGCATGAAGAACATTCTCCTTGGAAAGCTTCCCTTATCAGCAAAATCCTCCAGCGTAATCAAATTATACCCAGTTCTATTTGTGAGATTGGTTGTGGTGCAGGGGAAATATTAAATTCTTTAACTAAAGTATCTAGTCCTGAGACGGTATTTTGTGGCTATGAGATTTCCCCTCAAGCTTTTGAAATTTGTCGTCATAAAGCCAAGACAAACTTGCAATATTTTCTGAAAGATTTATGCAACGAACCAGATTCTTATTTTGACGTGGTGTTAGCGATTGATGTCTTTGAACACATTGACGATTATTTAGGTTTTTTGCGTCAATTGCGTCACAAAGGGAAGTATAAAATATTTCACATTCCTTTAGACTTATCGATTTATACTGTATTAAAAAGCTCGCCAATCCTACGCTTGCGTACTTCCGTTGGACATTTACATTACTTTACTAAAGAAACTGCCTTAGCGACCTTAGAAGATACTGGTTATGAAATCTTAGATTACTTCTATACCAATTGCTATTTGGAATTGCCGACTCAAGGCTGGCAAACTTTAGTAAGACGGTTACCACAGCCTTTGCTAAATTGCATTTATCATGATTTGACAGTACGGTTATTAGGTGGTTTTTCCCTAATTGTTTTAGCCAAATAATTTTAAGCCAAATGATAATGATATAGCAATTCTCATGTCAGTGAGTTACAGGCAAGGGGCTTAAGTTCCTTATTTAGTACGCTTAGATAGAAAACTGCTATATTACAGCTTATTCCATTGATTAGAGTTAGGATATGAGCCGGTAAGATGACCACCCCAATTAGCTTATGAATCCGTAAGTAGATCTTCAACCATTAAAAGAAAGAGAAGTAAGTTAAACATGATAGACTTACCTCTCTTTGAGCAAAAATCTAATTGAATAGTGAAGTGAATCCTGCCACAACAACTACATTAGGAAATCTGTATTACCCAAAATGAAGACGTGATTTGAACCCTTTTCCGTATCATCATCCGGTTTAGGACCAGTAGGACGACGGCGACGGGCTTTTAAATCATGGCGACTACCATCAGTAATTTGCAGCGATGATTGTGCCACACTGTCAGCCGCAACTAAAACAGTCGCTTGAGCAGGGGTAGGTGTCATTGCCATACAAAACGCTGCGGTCAGAGAAAAAACGAGAAATAGAACTGAGGCTAGAGCTTTTTTCATGGGAGGCTATCACCCTTGGGTGCGAGTAAATTTGGTTAGCAAACTCTGCACATTTTTTAGCATACTTTCCAAGCTCAAAGCAAAAGTGCTGACAATCTCGCCTAAAATCATACACAGGGCAAAAATTGGCCGGAAAAACCGTTTTAGCATAGCTTCGTTTGAGTCAGAGTTTTAATTAGATAAAATTCATCTAGACAAGTCGGCTAACCAACGCCGCGCCACTAAACTAAATCACTAGCCAAATCACTAATTTTTGAATTTTTTAAGAGTATCGTCAGTCCCATGCAACCAAAACTGATTATTCACGGCGGCGCAGGTTCATCAGTCGATAGCAAAGGAGGACTAGAACCAGTGCGGCAGTCCCTCCATGCTGTAATCAAAGAGGTCTATCCGCTGCTATTGGATGGGGCTAATGCCTTTGATGCTGTGGTGCGAGCTTGCCAATTGCTCGAAGATGATCCCCGATTTAATGCCGGTACTGGTTCAGTGTTGCAGTCGGATGGACAAATTCGCATGAGTGCGGCGGTGATGTCTGGTCCCGAACAGCGCTTTAGTGGCGTAATTAATGTGGCGCGGGTGCAACATCCCATCAACTTGGCCCAGCATCTACAATCTAGTCCTGACCGCGTGCTATCAGACTATGGCGCAGCGGAACTCTGTCGCGAATTAAACGTACCCATTTACAATCCCCTCACTGATCAGCGCCTCGAAGAATGGGTCGAAGAACGGCAACATAACTTCACCCGCAAAATGGCTGATGTCTCTAGGGGCACGATTGGTGCAGTCGCCTTAGATCACCAAGGACGGATTGCGGCGGGGACTTCTACCGGTGGGCGTGGTTTTGAGCGCATTGGTCGCGTCAGTGATTCGGCAACGCCAGCGGGCAACTATGCCACAGAAATCGCTGGGGTGAGTTGCACCGGCGTGGGTGAAGATATTCTGGATGAAGGCTTTGCGGTGCGGGTGGTGGTGCGGGTTACTGATGGCATGGCTCTCAAAACTGCTGTGGCCAAATCCATCCAAGAAGCCCAACAACGTAACCGTGACTTTGGGGCAATTTGTCTAGATGCTAGCGGGGTGATCGCTTGGGGTAAAACCTGTCCGGTATTATTTGCAGCCTATCATGATGGTGTTACCGTCGGCGATACACTAGAAATTTAATTTAGTACAGATTTAGGGGTCAGATTTAAAGCTACATTTAAGGCTGAATTTTAAGACTAAATTGCGAGCTAGGTTTAGGGCAAAGAATTTGAGATTGATTACAGCGCCATTGAGTCTGTACAGTTTGACTATTTAACCTCAACGGGCGTTATTTAGCCTAAAATTAGCCAAGCATTAGCTCAATAAAATTACCCAAATCAAGCGATTAAAGTTTATGGTTAAAGCTCATAATTAAAGCAAACAAATCTAAATTGCCCAATCTAGATCGTAACGATAACCACAAGAGATCCCTCCCATAAAGCTGATCATTGTGGTTATAACCATCAAGATGCAAGCTAGGCAATAATATCGGGATTGGCTAATCAGCAGCAGAGGAAAGTGATGAAAGAAGTAGTAGTAATTGGTGCTGGACTGGCTGGCCTAACCTGCGCACAGCAATTGCAGCAGGCAGGAATTAATGTCACTGTGGTAGAAAAATCCATCGGACTCGGTGGACGAATGGCCACAAGGCGGATTCAGGGGACATGGATCGATCATGGGGCACAATATATTGCGCCACGGGATGACAGCTTTGTGCGATTTATCCGCAAGCTCGAAGAAAAACAAATCGTCGAACCTTGGGGGCGCAACATTTATCTTTCTAATGCCCGAGGTCTCAGACCTTTGCAGTCTGACGAAATCTACCCTCGTTATGCTTGCACTAGTGGCATGACGGGGATTGCTAAATACTTGGCTCAAGAATTCCTTAATCATGGTGATCGTCAAAAACATCGCATTTGTAATAACACGCGCATTATTGGGGTGCGCTGTGACAATCAACAATGGCAACTCACCACCCAAAATAACGAAGAAATTACCGCAGATGCCATTGTGGCCACCATGCCTGCGCCCCAGTTTTTGCCGCTCTTTGAGTCGGTGCTAGACAATGGCTCGAACTTTTTGCAGGCAGTGCGGCTAGTGAAATTTTTGCCGAACATGACGATTATGGCGGGCTATGACTATAGCTTGGTGGCATTGCCGGAATGGCAGGGGGTAAAGTATGAAGATGACAATATTTTGACTTGGGTATCCTGCAATACCAGCAAACACGCCGGTGTGCAAAAACAATTAGTTTTCGTGTTGCAAAGTTCGCCCGAATTTGCCGCCCAGTCGATGGAAGAGCCAGACTTAGAAATTGCCGGTAAGCCGATGTTAATGTATGCCGGTAAAACCCTTGGCAAAGCTTTTGCTAACCCAGAGTGGTGGCAGGTGCATCGGTGGCGGTTTGCTTTTGCCGCTGAACCCTTGGGCGTGTCTTGCTTGTCTACCACATCACCGCTGCCGCTAATCTGCGCTGGAGACTGGTGCGCAGGTAAAACTATGGAAGCGGCTTATACATCAGGGATGGCAGCGGCGGAGTCCTTAGCAGAGATGCTATAGCGGATTTTTCTGTGTCAAGTAACCATCACATCATTATCAGAAAAACCATAAACCATGAGTGCGATCAACTTATTTACACCGGCTCAAATCGGCGATTTAGCTTTAACTAATCGCATTGTGATGGCTCCTTTGACCCGCTGCCGTGCTGGGGCCGGTAATCGCAAAATTCCTACCGCCCTCAATGCCACTTATTACGCGCAGCGGGCTAGTGCGGGTTTGATCATCACGGAAGCTACCCAAGTTTCCCCCTTGAGTACGGCTTATCCCAATACCCCAGGGATTTTCACCGCCGAGCAAGTGGATGGCTGGCGTTTAGTCACCGAGGCAGTGCATCAAAAAGGCGGCAAAATCTTCCTGCAACTATGGCACGCGGGACGGGTGGGGCATCCCCTCTGGCATCCTGAAGGGTTAGAGCCGGTGGCTCCGAGTGCTATTGCAGCGGAAGGTAAAACCCATACTCCCCAAGGTTTACAGCCTTTTGTAACACCTAGAGCATTAACCATAACTGAAATTGCCGAAATTGTGGCGCAATTCCGGGTCGGGGCGGTCAACGCTATGGCAGCGGGATTTGATGGGGTGGAACTGCACGGGGCATTTGGCTATTTGATTGATCAGTTTTTGCAAGATCACAGCAATCAGCGCACCGATGAATATGGCGGCTCAGTGGCCAATCGGGCTAAATTTTTGCTGGAATTAGTGGCAGCAGTGACTGAGGTATGGGGCAAAGATCGGGTGGGGATCAAACTTTCCCCTAGCAATACTTTTAATGGCATGAAAGATAGCCAACCCATTGCCACTTTTAGTTATGTGCTCGAAGCCCTAAATGAATTTGATCTGGCCTATGTGCATTTGATGGAAACAACACCCGCAGACTTGCGCCACGGTGGGACTGAGATTCCCACGAAGATTTTCCGTCCGGTCTATCAGGGACGACTGATCGCCAATGCAGGTTATACCAAGGCTACGGCAGAGGCGGCTTTAGCGGCTGGGGATGCGGATTTAGTTTCCTTTGGCAGTTTGTTTATTGCGAATCCCGATTTACCGGAGCGGTTCCGCCAAGATGGGCCCCTGAATACCCCAGATCCGCAAACTTTCTACGCCTATCCCTGTGATGACTCGACGCAAAACTGTAATTTTGAGCAGGGTTATACCGATTACCCGTTTCTGACGGCTTGATTTTGCACAGATATTAATCAAAAAAATCCTAGTGGGGCGGGCATCTTGCCTGCCCATCGTGTATTAAATATAAATGCAACTAAATGCAAAGGACTGTAACAGCCCCAGCGGAACCATCAGCTTCAGATTGGGTCATGATGATTAGAGCATCGCTTTCAGCCAATTAAGGCTGACAATTGGGCGAGAACCGCTATTATAGTGCTTGTGGCTGTTGAAGGAGCAATCGGGAGTAATTAACCAGTGACCCAATCATTACCGCAAGCACCCCAGCCGTCGCCTGCTCGTTCTTCTTGGGCAAAGATTTTAGCCAAATGCGCCACTGGTTTAGGTTTGGCTCTAACTGCTACAGGTTTAGGCGGATTTTGGTACGGGCGATATTTTCTCAATGAACAGCTTTCCCCTTGGTTGCAGGGGGAATTGTCGCGGATGTTGAAGCGGCCGGTGCAACTCAGCCCCATTGAACGGGTCAGTGCCAAAGGGGTGCGATTTGGCCCATCGGTAATTCCACCCACGGCCACCGAAGCCAATTTCATGGCCATTGATGCCATTGAAGTGGATATTGATTTTTGGAGTTTTGTGACGCGGCGGCAGTTGGGCTTGGATGTAGTCGCCTATGCACCGCAGATTTTATTGCGCCAAGATTTTACTACCGGCAAACTAGAATTGCCTAAATTTGACTTACCTGCGCCACCGCCGCCTGATTCTCCCGAAGGTTGGGTCGATGTGCGCACAGTGAGGTTCGTCGATGGGCAATTTACCTTGCAGTCGTCCCGCACCCGCGACTTGATTACATTGGCGCAATTTAATATGGAAAGCCAATGGAGCATTGTCAAAATTAATAAGCAGTGGGTCAAAATCCAAGGACGGGCTAAAACTGCCTTGCCTAATGGGAAAGCTTTTGCTGATGTACCTTCCCCTGCGGGTTTACGCCAAGCGATCGCCCTTGCCCCCACCGATAAAGGTAATGTCAGCATTGATGTTAATTGGGATTTGACCACCGGAGCAGGGACATTAGAATTTGACTCGCAAAAGTTTCAAGCCACGACGTTACAAACGGTATTGCCCAATAGTGCCGCAGTTTTGCCCAAATCCGGTGAATTAGACAGCAAATTGAAAGTAATTTTGGCTAAGGGCGGCGGCGAAGTGCTGTCTTTGTCGCTGGGGGTAACGTTGCGGGATTTAAGCTTCCAGATTGGGCAATTACCGCAGAAAATCACCAATTTATCTGGTGGCTTGGAATTTGATGGCAAAGTGGCTCAGTTCAAAAATATTACGGCTAAATATGGCAGCCTTAGCACCACCGCCAATGGTATTTACAACTTAGATTCCGGTTGGGATCTCAATTTTGTGGCGGGGCCAGCGGACTTGAACACCCTAGCCAAGGGTTTTGGTTTGAAGTTGCCTTTTAACCTAGGTGGTCAGATGCGGGTGCGGGGCAAAGTTAAAGGCAAGCCCGATCGCCCTTCGATTACCACGAATTTTGAAGCAACTCGTCCGGTGGAAATTGATCGGGTGGTACTCAATGAATTGCGCGGCACATTGGAACTACGGGAGATGCGCACCCTATTCCTGCGTAATTTGCAAATTGTGGCGGGGGCTGGGGGCACGGTGCAAGGAGAAGGGGAAATTCGCTTACCCTCTAATCTGGCAGATCTCGCCACTAATCCACCACCGATTTTACTCGCGTTGGCTGTCAATGGGGTCAATGTGGAGAATTGGGCGCGACTGTTTGAAACGAGTTTACCGATTCCCATTGGCGAGGTCAGCGGGGCGGTTCAGGTTTCTGGTACCGTGGCTAATCCCCAAGTTTTAGCCCAGTTTGATGCCCCTAATGCCCGTTATCCCGCCCGAGGTCAGGTGCAGTTAACAGATCGCCTAGTCACCTTAAGCAATACCGCGATTCAGTTTCCCTTAGGCAATGTACAGCTTGATGGCACATACAATCTAGATGGTGGGGCGTGGCAAGCCCAATTACGCAGCAATGGCTTACCCCTAGCACTATTTGAACCCAGTCAGCGCGGGACTCTAGAAGCCGTGGTCAATGTGCAAAGCCCCAAGGGAAGTTTTAATTTAAGTGACATAGTGGGCAATGCGGATCTGCGCTTACCCCAAGGAGTGAATCAATTACCAGAGGCAATTACCGCCAATTTTGGTTGGGATGGCGCGACTTTGGATCTAGTTCGCGGTCAGGTGGGTAACTATCTCACCGCGAATGGGCAAGTGAATCTAAGCCAAGATGAGAATCGGAATCCCACGACGGTTAAAGATGTGGCTTTAAATCTGGCAGCCCAAAACATTCCTTTAGGGAATCTAGCCGCTGTCGTGCCCGGATTGCCGCCGCAAACCAGTGGTGTTCTCAATTTTAAAGGCAGAGTTGCGGGACCTTTAGCTAATCTCTATCTCAATGGCGATATTCAACTCAAAGATGTGGGCTTAGGGATTCTGGGAGCGGTGCGGGGTATTGCCACTCCCAAGGGGCGACTCAATTTTGATGGAACGATTGCCGGAGCCATTGATAACCCTAAAGTGGCTGGCAGACTGAGTTTAGATCAAGTTAGTGCTGGCCAAGTGACATTTAATGCTTTGGTGGCGCAAATTGTGGCGGAAAATCTGCGCGATAATCCGCAAATTAACGGTGATATGCAGTTATTGGGCTTCCGTTTAGCCAATATTAATGGCAGTAACATCTATAATCCGCTAAGTTTTGAGCCGAACTTTGGCGGTAAATTTAGTTTTAATCCCAGGGACGGAGCCACTGTCGATTTATTAGGCATCCAGAAACGGGATCGACTATTTGCGAAGGTGGACTCACGGGGAATGCCCCAAGCCGTCGCTATTCAATTAGGGGAAGCTCGTATCAATGGGCAAAGGGTCGCTGGTAGTAGCAATCAAGTAGATGTAGTGATTGACCGCTTTCCCGTGGCTTTTGCCGCCGCTGCTTTAGGAATGTCCGATATTGACGGTAGGCTATCTTCTAAGTTGCGGGTCGATTTAGGAAACGTCCCTAGCATTCGCGGTGATGTGGCGGTGGGTTGTCCTCGCTATGGCCGCATCAATGGGCAATATGTCGCTGCTAAGGTGAATTACACCGATGGGAACTTCCTCATTGAAAATGGTGAATTGCGCGTTCTCAAACTAGAAGCAGCGAATAATCAAACAGATACCGATGACACTAATAGCAGCAAACCAGACGAAAGACGCAGCGGATCAAGCAGTTGGCGTGTCAATTGCGATGCTACAGCTACTACTAATGGCGAACTGCGTACCAAATATCGCTTTAATTTAGCCTATCGTCCCGCAGCGGAACAGTGGCTTAATGGTTCGGTGCAAATCATTCAAGGTAAACTGGAAGAAGTCATTAGCACTCTGCAATTTAATGACTTTAGTGCTTTTAGTCAAGGTTTAGCCCTCAATCCAGCGACGGCGGCTGAGATTGGCAAACTCAGCTTACCATCACCCAATTTACTGCTCTATCAACAGTTGCAATATCTAGCCCAACTGCAAGCCCGCCAGCAATTAGAGAAAAAGAATCCTGACGATACTTTTGACTTGCCACCCATTAAGGATCTTAAGGGGACTTTGGCAGGAAATATTGAAATTGCGCTGTTTGCGAAAGAGAAAACACCGCGCATTAAAGTAGATTTGAACAGTAGTAATTTCAGTTATGGCAAATTCAATTTAGATACGATTGCCCTCAAAGGCAGTTATGCTAATGAATTGCTGATTCTAGATCGTTTCCTGTTACAGAATGGCGATCGTTATGGCAGAATTAGCGATGCGCGGATCGGTTTATTAGAACAAAAAGGTAAACTAGAAATTAACCGCTTCCCCTTAGAAGAATTAAGATTTATTCGTGCTTTGGATGGTTTACCTGTCAAGCTCACTGGAGATATTAATGGGCAAACAGTTCTAGAAGGCAATTTTATTAATCCCATTGCTCAAGGTTCCTTTAATTTGGTGGGCGGTCGGATCAATCGTCAGCCTATTGATCTAGCGGAAACCACGTTTGATTACCAAAACTCACGGATGAAGTTCGCTGGCAGAATGCTAGTTAATGGTCCTGAAGCGGTCAATATTAAAGGAGATATTCCCCTAGTTACGCCTTTTAACTTTATTGCTCGTCCTGATAATAAATTGAGTGTGAGCATTGATGTCAAAAATGAAGGCTTAAGCATTATCAATCTGATCTCGCAGCAAATGCGTTGGCTTGAAGGACAAGGAGCCGCTAAAATCTTAGTGACTGGAACCTATGCCGATCCTAAAATTGACGGTAATATTGCCCTCAGTAAAGGAAAATTGGAAGTAATTGGCATACCAGGCACATTTACCGATGTCAATGGTGGCATTAACTTCCAAACCGATCGATTTAATACGGATCTAAAAGCTAAATTTAATGAAGGTAGTATCCAAATTAAAGGAACTTTGCCCCTAATTGAGCCTTTTGATGAGAAATCTGAAGAAGCTAAAAATCCGTTAACGATTGTGGCGCAAAAGTTAAAGATTAGTATCTTTGATGTCAATTCCGACGACGCTTCAGGCGAAATTAAAGTCTATGGCTCAGCGAGATTCCCGACTATTTCGGGTAAAGTACAGTTAGCCGATGGTAAAATTGTGGTGGGGAGCAATACGGAAAGTAACGGCACTGTCAATATTGCCCGTAGCCAAAAGCCAGCTAATCCGAATATTGCTCAGGGCGCAACTAATACAGCTAATAATAATAGTCAGCCACCTACTCAGTCGCCAACGACAAATCCTGCCAACTCTCTGAGTAATAATAATTTAGATAATAATAACAACGGCAATTCTGATGTGGAACTGAAGGATTTAGAAGTCAGTTTACGGAATATGCAGGTGAGTCGCTTCCCATTATTTACGTTTTTGACCGAAGGTACATTAATCGTTAATGGGAATTTACTTTCATTACAACCAGTGGGTAGAATCAAAATTTTGCGCGGTCAGTTTAATGCCATTTCTACCCGCTTCTTATTAGATCGCTCCTATGAAAATTATGCTGAATTTATTAATGGGCAAGGGTTAGATCCTTTCTTGAATGTGCGGGTTACTGGTTCAATTCAAGAAGTTTCGCGAGTCCCGATTAGAAGCAGTAGTCCTTTTGATTCTTTTAACCCCCGCGAAATTCCAGCGACTAATTTAGGTTCCCAGACCACTTTGCGCTTACTAGCCACGGTAACCGGAAATGCCACTAACCCTGAAATCCGTCTTAGCAGTAGTCCGCTGCGCACCCAAGACGAAATTCTGCGGGTGATGGGTGGCGGCGCATTAGAGCAGTCGGGGGGTGATCCTGCGGCGGCTTTAACTAACTTAGCGGGTGGAACGTTCTTAAATTTCCTGCAAGACTTCATTGGTGAAACGTTGAATTTAACGGAATTGAATATTCGTCCTGTGATTACTACGCCTGAAGGAGCACGGTCTAGTGTGTTTGGTTTATCGGCTGAAGCAGCCGTTGATTTGAGTAATAGTTTCTCGGCAGCGGTGCAACGGATTATCAATGATCCGACTCAGCCGACGAACTTCTCTTTACGGTATCGGATTAATCCGGGGTTACAATTGCGGACTAACTATAGTTCTAATGGTAATACTGGGATCACCGCAGAATTTGAAACGAGGTTTTGATAAACTCGCACAACTAATAGGGCTGCCGTGGTTTTGGTTGTTTTTGCTCCCTGCATGGTTATAGCAGTCAACCTGTGATCGCTTCATAAAATCAATCAAATAAATAACCGCTCTGTTGAGGACGTAATCCTTTTGCAGAGCGGTTTTTAAGCTTTTACACTAATGGAATTTGAAACGAAGGAAATTAAATTGTTACGGCACTTAAATGAGTAAATATTAGCGCGAACTACCACACATTACCCAAGGCAAGGGTGGCACTGCACAAAGTATGCCATAGCCTTGGCAAGGGGCTTTTGCTCCGGTTATTTAGTCAAGCAACTAAACTAGGGCAAACATAAGAATTGAACTGATATTACAGATGTTCAACTAGCCAATCATTCTAGACTTCAGCCTAAATAAGGGCATTATTCTTCCGGTAAAACCCGATCCTTGAAGACCTTGCCCGCAGAAAATGCCGGTACTCTGGTAGCGGGAATTTCCATTTTTTCCCCAGTTTTGGGATTGCGTCCTTCTCTAGCTTTGCGCTCTCTGGACTCGAAGGAACCAAAGCCAACCAGCGTCACTTTATCACCGGCCGCAACCGCTTCAATAATGACCTCTAAGGTTGTGGAGAGGACTTCATCTGCCGTTTTTTTGTTGACAGAGAAGCCTTTCTCAGCCGCCTTTCTGGCAATGGCATCTACAAGCTCACCTTTGTTCATAGATTTTTCAGTAAAGTGTGTGAAACAGCAGATATACGAACGTGTTACAAAACGATCATTAGCATCTCTAGTCCTGAAAGTGTTGCAGACTAGGGCTTTCGATAGACCATTCTAATAGTAACTAGCCACTTGTGCATATAGTAAACCGTTAAATCGTAAGCATTTGGGGTCTTTTTTCTTATTATTTAACGGAATATTTTTTAGCAAAATCCTTGAAATGCCTACCTAGAGCAGACTTCAGGATTTTTTACGGCAAAAATTATCTTTTAGGGATTTGCTAAGAAATCGTTCACATCAATTAATATACGGTTATTTAACTGACGCTAATTGATCCGCTAAAGTAGAAAAATTGCTGACAATATCAGTCTTAGGGGCATCTAGCATAGGTTAGATCCAATGCATACCATTAGTAGCTCTTGTCCCGAAATCTCAGGATAAAATGAATTTTTCTAGGGCAACCGCTGCCCCATCGGCTTCGACTGAAGGTGCAACCCAATCAGCTTTAGTTTTAAGCTCTGTTGGGCCGTTACCCATGACTACGCCGATGCCTGCATATTCGATCATTTCTAGATCGTTGAAATTATCGCCAATGGTCAAGACCTGATCTGAGGTTAACCCCAAGATATTTTCTGCCAAGTGTTTTACTGCCGTACCTTTGTTAGCGAGGGGATTAGTCGCCTCAAAGAATGTAGCGACGGATTTAGTTAGGTACAACTGTCCGGGGGTATAGCGTCCTTTAAATTCCGTCAGCATGGTACTAATGAGCGCCGCATCATCGCTCAAAGCTAAAATTTTCGTTGGAGGATAGCCTGCGCCTTGATTATATAAAAACTGCCTGAGATCGCCAACGGGTTTAGCTTCGACTTGGGAACGGGCAGCATAGGCGATGGTTTGGGGGGTAATTTGCCGCACATAAAGCTCATCATTGACATACACATGAACTGATAACTGTTCTGGGGTAGCGAATTGCTCCATATCATCGAGCAGGGATAGGGCTTGGGGCAAATCTACGGGCCAATGACCCACTAGCGCATCGGTTTGCGGATCTTTAATAAATGCCCCTTGATAGGAAATTAAGGGCATATCTGAGCCAATGGCTTGATGGAACCGTAAGGCAGAGCGATACATTCTCCCTGTGGCAATGGCCACAAATACCCCTTGGGATTGCACTGCTTTGACCGTAGCTTTGACTTTGGGGCTGACTTGATTGGCATCACCGCTGATTGTGCCGTCAATATCTAGCACGGCGAGTTTAATTTGTCCCATTGCCTCTACATCCTCGTTGGTGGTGTGATTGATTAACTGTGATTCCGTGACAACAGTTTTACACCACTTTTGCCTGAATAGAGATGCAATTGCGCAAAATATCAATTCTTGATTCAACTAGACTAATAATTTGGAACTTATCCTTAGTAAAAAGCATTACTAAAAAATAATTTGGGATTCGGCTATATCAGGGATCACTGGATGCACCGGAAGACATAATGTGATCATCTCTCGGATCAAACAAACTAATAAAATTAAAGTAACCCAAAGTGCAATCACGTAATCTTGCAGCTAAAATATAATCAGGATCTTT
>JBAXSK010000159.1:0-9963 GCA_037130765.1 Pseudanabaena sp. ELA607 | reverse complement strand
GCGGCATTACCAATTGCCAAGGCATTGGTGGCATTGCTGACTACCTTGGCAGTGTTACCAATGGCTGTCGAACCACTCGAAGCAGTTCCCACTGTCGCGGTCGTACCTTGGGCAATGGCATTGGTCACATTAGCTGCGACATTAGCGCCATTACCGATGGCTGTTGAACTTGTGGCACCATTCCCGATATTGGCCGCGTTACCAACGGCAATGGCACTAGTTGCTCCTGTACCGATGTTGTTAGTTGCACCTTTCGTACCGATGGCAACGGCGTTGGTCGAACCTGTGCCTACTACTGCGCCATTACCTTGGGCAATCGCGCCATCAGCGCCAGTATTAACCGTAGCGCCATTACCTTGGGCAATGGTATTAACTGCACTGACTACAGCACCGTTACCCGTAGCAATGGAGTTATTGGCTCCGGTGTTGACTTTAGCCCCTGTACCTTGAGCAATGGCATTTGTGGCAGTTACAACAGCACCATTGCCTTGTGCGATTGAGCTATCACCCCCGATATTAACCTTGGCGTTAGTACCTTGAACAATGGTATTAGTCGCACTGGCAATAGCCCCATTACCTTGGGCAATGGCATTATCAGAATTGGTATTGACTGTCGCGCCTGTACCTTGAGCAATGGCATTTGTTGAAGATACATTGGCTCCATTACCGATTGCGGTCGAACCTGTAGCACCATTATTGATCGTTGCCCCATTACCTACGGCAATCGCATTAGTAGCATTGCTGACTACTTTAGCAGTGTTACCAATTGCTGTTGAGCCACTAGATGCCGTGCCAACAGTGGCAGATGTGCCTTGGGCAATGGCATTGGCTACACTTGCAGCCACATTAGCACCGTCACCGATAGCTGTAGAACTCGTGGCACTGTTACCAATGTTTGCCGCATTACCGATGGCAATAGCGCTGGTGGCTCCTGTACCGATGTTGTTAGTTGCACCTTTCGTACCGATGGCAACGGCGTTGGTGGAACCTGTGCCAACTATAGTCTGGTCACCAATTGCTGTCGAACTGGTGGCATTAGCTTGGGACTGAGACCCTGTGGCAACTGAGAACGCCCCAGAAGCTATAGAACCAACACCAGTAGCAATCGCATTGTTTGCTGATGCATTGGCTGAACCACCTGTGGCAATTGCGCCATTGGCGGTTGCTTTTGCTGAAGCACCTGTGGCAATTGTGCCAATCGCTGAAGACTCAGCATTGACACCTTGGGCAATAGCATTAGTTCCAGTTGCTTTAGCTGTGTTACCAACGGCAATGGTGTTAGCTGCATTGGCTACAGAATTAGAACCAGTGGCAATAGAGTCAGCACCAGAAGCCGCCGCAGTATTACCTGTGGCAATGGCATTGTTGGCTAAGGCACTGGCGCTCGTACCTTGGGCAATGGCATTGGTTACGTTGTCAGCCACATTAGTACCACTACCAATGGCAATAGAGCCGTCTGAATTTGTACCGAGGTTGTTAACGGCTCCTTTCGTACCAATGGCAATACCGTTGTCGGTGTTTTGACCAACGGTGGTATTCAAACCGATGGCTGTAGAGCCAATCCCAGCATTACCGATATTTGCACCGTTACCAATAGCGTTGGCAGAAGTGGCGTTAGAATTTACTGTGGCATTAAAACCTGTGGCAATAGAGTTTTGTCCATCAGCCCGAGCGCTCGAACCGGCCGCAAATGCACCTTGGGCATTGGCTTGAGTACCACCAGCGGCATTGCCTGAGTTGTTTGTCCCAATGGCGACGGCGTTAATGTTGCTAGTCTTAGCATCTGTACCAATGGCAATACTTTCGTTAGCGCCGGTTGCTGTTCCGGTACCAATAGCGATGGAGTTTTGGAAGTCTGCCTTAGTCGTCTTTGTTATGCTGATACCACCAATAGCAATTGCATTGTTTGCTGCTGCACTGGATGAAGTACCTACCGCAATGGCACTAGTTGCACCAGCATTGGCCGCGACCCCAACTGCTACAGCGCTTTGACCAGTGGTTGTATTTACCCCTGCATTATTTGTCCCCCCAACGGCAACTGCTTCAGTTGCTGCGCTAGAGCCTGCCCCAACCGCTGTACCACGAGCGCCAGCAATTGTGTTACCTGTGCCATTGGTGCCACCGACGGCTACGCCTTGCTGTGAGGCGTTGGAGCCTGCCCCAACCGCCACAGCATTTTGCCCAGCAATAGAATTATTGTTACTGTTGTCAGTACCACCGATTGCTACGCCTAAGGTAGCGGCACTGGCAGCAGCACCAACTGCCACAGCATTTTGTCCCGTAGCTTGGGTATTAGCATTTACAGAGTTTTTTCCCCCAATTGCTACTGAAGACTGCCCAAGAACTGATGCATTACCACCAATCCCCACTGAGTTTTGTGGTGTAACAATTGCCCCAGCACCAATAGAAATAGAATCTTGGCCGCTGACACTTGTCGCAGTGTTTGAAACATCAGTGCTACCAATAGCAATGGATCTCTGACCACTAGCGCTTACCCCACTACCAATCGCAATGGCTTGTTGAGCACTAGCAGAGGTGTTGGTGGTGGTGGTAGTGTTTTGCGCACCAATGGCAATAGAGTTAGCCTGAGTAGCTGTGGCATTAAAGCCCACTGCCGTAGAGTTGGTTGCTGTTGCCTGTGAGCTAGCGCCTAAAGCAGTTGATTTTGCGGCTGTTGCACCTGCACCTTGCCCTAACGAAGTCCCTTGGCTACCCGCACTTGCAGCAGGTCCCACCGCAGTCCCACCAGTAGTGGAAGAATTTGCACCCGCACCAACAGCTACCCCAGGGCCAGCACCCGGACCACTTGCACCATTACCTATGACTACGTTGGGTTGGGCTGATGATGAAGATGTTACTGTGTTGACACCAGTGTTAGTAATAATAACGGCTGTTTGCCCAAAAGCCTCACCATGCCACGCTAGGGGCGACAGGAAGCAAGCGAGTAAAAACGTGGCTAATCGAGATGATTTAGAAATGAGAGAATGCTGTAAAATGTAGGAATATATCGGATGAAGCTTCATAGTTTTTGGGGCGTTTGGGGGAATATGGAATGCCAGTCAGTTATGAAATCTACGGAAACTTTGGGGGTAGTATATCGTCGAACTACAAGTGATAAATTTATGACTTAATAAATAATTCATTAGTAAATCATTTAAATTTATCAATCTCAAGCCTAGCAAACAAGCGCCAGCAGAATTTTTACTGGCGCTATTCGGTCGTGTATTGAGCATTATCAGCAATAATGCTTAGCCGCGCTAAATTCATCTTTGGGTGCAGCCTCCATTTTGCGCAATCATTTTGTGAAATGCGTTACATCTCAGCAATTCTAGGTTAAACCATGAGATTACACCCTAAATGCTTAATGAAAACGTAATCATATTTTTTATTCAAGACTAGCTTAAATAATTTTGTAAAACATATACCATGAAAAGTCTTGCAGATCTGTCTATTTAAAACAACTAATTGCACAAGTTAAGATTGCTTTTTAGCAAAATATGTAAATGTTATGTTATTTCACGAAATCTACAGGCTTAAAATATGATGAAAATGACCGGATATTTCACCGCATCAATAAATGTTACTAATTTTTGTAGGGGCTGTTTTAAGCTGAGTCTTTTAAGATAATGCAAATAGTGATGATTTTATAAGGGGAAAGCTCACTAATAAATTGATAAGCATTATCAGATAATGATAAATAGTTATTAATTTTCGTGTGAGGCAATTCAAGTAAGTTACATAGTTCAATAGAAGTAATTGTCAGGCTAGGTTTTAGCTTAATAGTAAATTGACAATTTGTAGTTACGCCAAAAGTCTCATAAAATCGCATGATATAACCATTGCCATTTTCCGCAGATTTTAATGCAGTTAAGATAATATTAGGTGCAGAAATTTCTAAAAATGAAAGAGCTTCTGGCAATTTATTTAACACTAAAGGATTATTTAATTCATGGGCGAGACGGGGGATATTTGCGGCTCGCCAATCCCCAGAATGCGGCACAATTTGATAGGTAAATTCATGATGACCAGTATCTGCATCGGTGCAAGGCCATTGGGGACTGCGTAATAATGTCAAACGCAATTGATCCGGCTTAGCGTCATAGCCATATTTGCAATCATTAATAATACTTAAGCCAATTGATCTTTGATCGTCACTAAGATCCGCCCAATACTGCGCTGGCACTTCAAATTTAGCTTGTTCAATCGAATTTTCAGCTAAAGTACTGCGCTCAATTGTGCCCATTGGTATGTCATAGGTCGCAAAACTGCCATGCCAATTTACGGGAAATGCCACTTTAACTAAAATATTTTTCTCTTGCCATTCTACAGAATTACTAATAGTAATTAATGGTCGAAAAGCATCCAAATAAATGATTTGCTCAAAGGCTGAATCTTGAAATTGAGTACTAATTTTAACCGCTAATCGCAGTGATCCCGATTCAATAATCGTAATTTCATGTACGGATAATAAGTCTAAGAGAAATTGCTCATAATTAGGATCAATATTCCAAGCATCCCAATATTGTCCAGTATCTTGAAAAAATTGTAAGGTAATAGGCGCACAAAGTAAATTTCGTTTTAAGCGATGATCAAATATTTGACTAATTGCCCCTAAATGTCGATTAATTGTCACCCGTAATAAATGATTATCAAGGATAATTTCTGTGGCATACTCATAAATTTTTAATTTTTGTAGGGGTTGAGTCAGTTGGATTTGGGTTAACTTTTGATTACTTAAAGAAGATATTTTATCTACCCAAACTAAATAATTATTTGTGCCAATTTGCTGAATATATGTTTCAGGCTTTTTAGTAGGAGTATTTGAATTATCTTGAAGTAAATTATCTTGAAGTGAATTGATAGCGCTAGAGTCAAGATAAATAAAGCCGCTATGTCCCCAATTTAAATAGTTGTAAACATTGCAAATCTTGTCAGTACTAGAATTAGATAGATCTCTAGATGTCTGATCAAGATTAAGATTTAAATTAGAAACTAACTCCAGAATAAAATCTAAGTTGCGATTAACTTGCAGCCAAGTTTGGTTAGCATCATCATATACTTCACAAATTGAAGTGCCAGGTAAAATATCATGAAATTGATTTAACAATAAACCTTGCCATGATTGAGTTAATAAATCGTTAATTTGTTGTTTAATATGATTTTCTAAACTTAGCAAATCATTACCAGATAATTCCAATGAAACTAATAATTTTTCGATATTAGTAATTTTAATTTCTGTCAAGCGGTTGTGTCTCTTTTGATCAGCTTTACTGGTGTAAGTACCGCGATGAAACTCTAAGTACAATTCTCCCTGATGCACAGGTAAATTTATTGCCGTTTGAGCGATATTCTCCATCAAAATTTGCGCAAATTCTTTAGCCAAACAATGATGAATTTGTGGTGCAAATAAGCTTTGTTCCCATTGATTTAAATCATGGAGCATTCCCGCCGTCGCCCCACCACCATGATCCCCCACACCATACAGCCACAACACATCATTTATTTGAGTTTTTGCCATTTGTGCTGTGGCAAAATCCATGATTTCTACCGCATTTGTGCCTTTACCAATATCATTAGAAAAATAAGTTAAAATCTGTGAATGATCGATCCCTTCCCACCAAAATAATTGATGAGGGAAAATATTAGTATCATTCCATTTAATTTTTTGGGTAATAAATAAAGTAAATCCGCTATCAATTAATATTTGCGGTAATTGTCCGGCAAAACCAAAAGTATCTGGCAACCAAGCCACAGTGACATCTTGATTGAAATGGGTTGCAAAATATTGCTTGCCATACAAAATTTGTCGAATTATTGACTCTCCACTGGGGACATTAGCATCTGGTTCTACCCACATACCACCAATAACTTCCCAGCGATTTGCTGCCACCATTTGTTTAATTGACTGCCAAAGATTGGGATCAATTTCTGCTATCCAAGCATAAGAAATTGCCGTACTTTGATTAAAAGTCATGGCGGGAAATTGCTGCTGTAAATTAATCGTTGAATTGAAAGTACGTTGCATGACTTCCTTAGTTTCGGCAATAGTCCACAACCAAGCCACATCAATATGAGAATTGCCTAGTAAATGAATATTAACTTTTTGAATATGATGGGCTAAAGGTAATAGTTGATGACGAATTGCTTCAATTTTGATTAAACTGGATGCTTCTAGATCACTATTTAAAATAGTCTCAATAGCAGTTAAGGCATTAGCTAATATTTGCTGTTCTACGTCGGTAAATTTAGAAATAAATTGACCTAGAATCATCAGTTCCTGATAAAATTGATAAAGATCACCAGTAATTTGAATATTTTCACTCTGAAGCGCTAAAAATTCTTGTGGTAAACGATAGCGAATAATTGATCTTTGTAAAGCACCAATATCATGATTGGGACTATCTAGAGTAATTTCTAATTTGATGTAATCTTGATCAAAAGAAGTATGATGTTTACTTAGATCGATCAACAGAATATTTGCTTGTTGATCAAGTAGATCGCCCTGTTGAATAATTTCGCCATCTGCATAAATGGTAATATCTTGTGCCCACCAAATTACATCTAAATAGATTTGCCCCTGCTTAAAACAAATTCCTTCAATTGCTTGAGGGATTTCAATATTTGTAGTTAAATAAATTTGTGATGAGGCTTGAGGAAATACTAGTTGTGATTTGCCGTTTTTTGAGGTGGTGGGCTTAATTAATTGTAAGTCTGCATCATTTATTTTGCTTTTAGTATGCCATCGCGATAAATAATCAATTTGGGTGCGCCAAAGTAAATCATTTGCTATTTCTTGCAATTTCTCATGATTTTGTTGACTGAGTTCTATGATAGGCTTTGACACTGAATTAGACGAGTACTGATACATAATAAACCTCAGCTATAGGCAGCAATAGAATGAGCAGCAATCCAGCCTGTTGTCCAAGCATTTTGGAAGTTAAATCCTCCAGTCACACCATCAATATCGAGGATTTCTCCAGCAAAATATAAGTTTTTACAATACTTACTTTCCATCGTTTTAAAATCAATTTCACTCAAATTAATTCCGCCACAGGTCACAAATTCATCTTTAAATACGCCTTTGCCAGTAATTATATACTGATCATTTATTAACCGATTAATTATTTCTTGAATTGCTTTAGTTGATAATTCTGTGTAACGTTTTTCAGCCAGATTGCATTTATTAACTAAATATTCCCATAAACGCAGGGGCAATTCTAAGGGACAAAAATTACGCACTAAACGCTTAGGGGAGTCAAGTTTTGCCTGTTGAAATATTTTCTCTAAGTCTTGATTTTTTAAATCAGGCAACCAATTAACTAATAGTTGACATTGATAATTTGTCATCGCTAACTCTCTGGCTGCCCATGCTGATAACTTTAAAATAGCAGGACCACTCATGCCCCAATGGGTAATTAAAATAATGCCTTTTTGCGTCAGTTTGGCATCACGATGAATTTTGATTTGTGGTGGCATTTTCAAAGAGATCGCTACATTTTGAATACTAATTCCTGCTAGTTGATGTAGGGCTGTATCTTTAATTTGTAAAGTAAATAAAGATGGTACTGGAGCAATAATTTGATGCCCTAAATTTACGGCTAATTGATAACCACTGCGATGGCTACCCGTAGTTAAAAGTATCTGATGAGCCTTAATAATTTGGGTATTGGTATTTGATGACTGATTTGTTTTATTTTCTAACTGAATCAAAAATGTTTTTGAATTATTTGGGGAATTATTTTGATCTATTCGTTCTAATTGAATATTTTTAACTTTTTGATCACACCAAAGCTTAATATTATATTGATTAATTAAATCTAAAAAGCAATCAATAATTGTTGCTGAAGAATTGCTGGTGGGAAATATTCTATTATCAGCTTCTGTCTTAAGTTCAATGCCTTTTTGATTCAGCCATTGCATCATATTTTCCGGCTGAAATCGATTAAATGAACTTCTTAAAGACCGAAATCCTCGCGGATAATTTTGGCTCAGAGTTACGGGATCAAAACAGGCATGGGTTACATTACAACGCCCGCCCCCAGATATTTTGACTTTACCTAAAGGATGGCTGTTAGCCTCAAGGACTAAAATATTTAAGTTGGGATTTTTTTCTGCGGCAATAATAGCCCCAAAAATTCCCGCCGCCCCCCCACCAACTACGACTAAATCATATATGTAATCTTTTGATTTATCAGATAATTTATCAGCCATGAGATTTACTCAAGTAATTTAATTAAATTTAATTTGATTGATTATGTTCCAAATTATTTAGGATTAACTTTTTTTTGGCAATCTATAAAAATTTCTAAAACTTCAGCGGGGATTTTCTTCGTTTCAATATATTGATTTTCTAGTTGCCGAAAAGTTTGAAAACTATATTTGTTTTGGAATTTGTCTATAGTACATTGGCAAAATGACGGCGGATTAGTGTATTGACAACCGCGCAAATATGTTTTTTGCACTTCCTCAGGATAAACGTGTTTTTCTGTATTAGGATTTGCAGCTAGGGCTAGGTTATTTAGACTCAAGTTATAACCGCTAAATATTAAGGTAAAAATAGCTAGATGATGGTGATTAATTTTGCTAAAAGCTAATTTGTCAAAAGAAAATTTCATAGTAATTTTGAAGATAAAATTCTGATTAAATCCGACTAACTAAATATTCCCAATGTCGCCAGATAATTACCATTGCCAAGGTGTCTAAACAGCAGTAATTGCGTAATAACTCTCGCCATTGTAGTTTAAGTTGTGGTTGATTTTTGTACTCACCGTACATAATATTTTGATAAGCAAGCATAGCATCTTCCCCTTCATTAATTATGATCTGATGTTGGTTAATTTTAGCGGTTGGTAAGGTTTTATATGGATTAATTACCTGATCATCTTTAACTTGATAATAAGCTTTAAATTCATCTAGCTCATGTAAATAAGGATTAGTTTGCCAAATAGCTGGTAAAACACATTTTAAAGAAGTGCGTCCCTTCATTAAAGGATGAAAATAATGTTTGTGGGTTAAAGCATTCATATCCACAAATTTACCTTTACCATGATTATTTAGTTTTACGGTTTTCTCTAACCATTGTTTAAGCTGCGGATGCTCATAATGATAATAATTCATCTGATAATAAATATCTCTTAAAACACTATTTTCATGGTTAGCCCAAGCAAAAATTGTACCGGTTTCTCCTAAGTGTTGCATCAGCGATTTGGCAAATTCAATATTAGGAAATGTACTCTCAGTGTCGAGCCAATCCTGATGAATAATTGTCGTACTATCAGGACTAGAAATAGTATGACAACTCCATAAGAAAGCTACTTGCTCATAGGGCAGCATTCCCTTTTGGTTAGGCACTGCCATCCGCGAAGTTTCAAAGTCGATAAAATGCAAAGGATACTTGTATTGCCGCATCATTTTGGGCAATTGTTCTGAGATCCATTCTTGCTGTTTCTGGGTATATTCTAATTGAATTAATTGCCGAAAGCCGTGGGTATGATCAGTAATATATTCCAAAGGAACGTCATACATACTAACTTTTTGATCAGCAATTAATTGATTCACTAATGGTGCATCATGGTCGCCTAAACGCCCCATTTGATATAGATCAAGTATGTGGGGCTGTACATCAGCTAAAGTGCCCCAACATTCCCGAAAACCATCGCGGGGATCGAGGCGATTACCATGAAATTCACAGTTTTTACAGTGTTTGCTAATAGGGGTTTCAATTTTAGTAACTTTACCGTCAACAAAACTATTTAAATATTTTTCGACTATAGGTTCAATCTCTGGCAAAATCATTTCTATCTCTTCAGTAACATCCAAAATACTTAAGAAATGATCTTGACTAATTGCCTCAATATTGCCAGTAAATTCAAGGGCTAAACCATTACATTGATGGGGGAAATGATGGGTTTCAATTCGTTTTAAATTAAATTGACTTAGAAGTTGATCTTGATTAGTACTTTG
>JBAXSK010000158.1:0-10132 GCA_037130765.1 Pseudanabaena sp. ELA607 | reverse complement strand
AAAAATATTTTCGATGGGATGGCGAGACAAAACTAGAAAAGGATAAAAATCATTTATTTGATCCTGATGTTAAAGTTTGGCTATTCCCACAGTTATTACAAATTACTAAATTATGGTTACAGGAATGTGTCACCTGTAAGTCTGGGACATTTATTCAAGAGTTGTTATTAATCGAGTTAGCCCATGATGCTGCTGATAAAATTTATACCGCGATCGCCTCTTCGACTAGTAGCCAGAAAACTCTCAAGCCAATTTTGCGCCCCTACGATACCTTTGGCTCCACGCGCTATGTTGACTTTGATACGACACGACCTACCTATGCGACAGATGGGAATAAATGCCACGTCTCCCATGTGGTAGCAGATACGGAAAGTTGGGAACAGAAAATGGCACAGGTTTTAGAGGATATGGATGAGGTGATTTGCTATGTCAAAAATCAAAATCTAGGTTTTAAAGTCCCTTATGCGATCGCGGGTGAACAGAAAAACTATGTGCCTGATTTTGTGGTGCGGGTAAATGATGGTCAACCCGATGATCCACTAAATTTAATTTTGGAGGTATCAGACAAAGAGGCTCGTAAGGACAAGGCTGCTAAAACCGTGACTACACAATCTCTATGGATTCCTGCGGTAAATAATCATGGTGGCTTAGGGCGTTGGGCATTTATCGAAATTACCGATCCTTGGGATGCTGAAAATACGGTTAGGGAATTTTTGCAAGTATTGGAGAAGAATAATGCTACTTGAAGATGTTCTCAGTGCGATCGCTGTAGGTGAAGACGCTGAATGGGAATTTAAATCAGCACAAACAGATGTGCCAAAAAATCTTTGGGAAACTTACAGTGCAATGGCTAACACTAATGGCGGCATCATCATCTTAGGGGTTGAGCAAAAAGATTCATATTTCTCAGTCAGTGGATTAACAGATGCTGCAAAAATACGCAAAGCTATTTGGGACTGTCTGAATAATTCACAGAAAAACAGTGTCAATCTACTAAACGAATCAGATCTAGAAATCCGAACAATTGATGACAAAAATGTTGCTGTAATGCGTGTCCCCAGAGCTACTAGGCGACAAAGACCAGTATTTATTAACAATAATCCTCTAACTGGAACCTATAGGCGTAATTACGAAGGTGATTACAAATGTACTCCAGACGAAGTTAAACGAATGCTTGCTGATAATTCAGATGAACCTGCCGATAGCAGAATCTTAGAAAACTTTGGCATTGCCGATTTAGATGATACCAGCATCAAGCAATACCGACAGCGTTTTGCTTCCCTTTCTCCTGATCACCCTTGGCTCAATGAAGATAATATAGGATTTCTACAAAAACTTGGCGGCTGGCGCAAAGAACGTAAATCGGGCATTGAAGGTTTGACTGTTGCTGGACTCATAATGTTTGGCAAAATGGAGACAATTCGCGATCCAGAAGCCATACCACAATTCCATCTAGATTACCGGGAGATTCCTGCCGATACCTATGAAACCAGATGGACTGATCGCCTAACTCTAGATGGTAGTTGGGCAGGAAATATATTTCAGTTTTATCAGCGCGTAATTCAGAAACTATCTGCTGATCTAAAAATTCCCTTTCGCTTAGACGAGCAAATGTCTCGCAAAGATGACACAATCGTGCATCAGGCTGTGAGAGAAGCATTAGTAAATGCCCTGATTCATGCAGACTATAGCGGGCAAGGAGGTGTGGTGATCCAAAAATATCCCAATCGCTTTGTCTTCTCAAATCCAGGGGCTTTATTACTCTCACTAGAACAAATTCTATTTAGTGGCGGAATCAGCGAATGTCGGAACAAATCCTTGCAGTTAATGTTTCAAATGATTGGGGGTGGTGAAAAAGCAGGATCTGGCATGGATAAAATCCTCAAGGGCTGGGAATCTCAAAATTGGCGATCGCCCCTAATTCGAGAACAAAACCAACCTGATCGGGTGCTAGTAATTCTACCAATGTTGACTATGTTGCCAGAGCAATCTCTACACTATCTAAATCAACAATTTAGCGACGAACTAAATAATCTTAATTCCCTAGAAATCCAAGCATTAGTCACTGCCCATATTGAAGGAGAGGTTACCAATGTTAGATTACAGAATTTTAACTATACCCACTCATCTGACCTCACTAAAATGCTCCAAAACTTAGTGCGTAAAAAATTTCTATGCCCAAGGGGGCAAGGTCGATGGACAAGGTACACTCTGCCCAACTCTCCACATAACCAGATCGACTCCCTATATAAACAAGGTGACTCCCTACATAACCAGAGTGATCAATCGTCAGAAGGTGCAGTTAGTCAACCTTTTGACTGCATAGACAACTCCCCACACAGTTTGCTCGACTCCCTACATAGCCTAAATGATTTACCCGCAGTAGAATTAAAAAGCCTAAATGCGATCGCCTATCCTGCCCAAAATTCAGATCGGCTTCCCCCTGAGCAGACAAGGCAGATCATTTTACAACTATGCCAGAAATATTATCTGACTGCCCAGATGTTAGGTGAGCTAATGAACCGCAACTCAGATGGTATTAGGGATCGATTTCTTTCTTCAATGGTAGAAGAAGGCTTACTACAGAGGCTATACCCCGACAAGCCCAACCGCCCCGATCAAGCTTATAAATCCGTATCAAATGCCAATGACTATAACTGCAACTAACCAATTACAGCAAAGGTTACAAGTATCAAATAAGCGAATAGCCGAATTTTGCGATCGCTGGCAGATTGTCGAATTTGCCATATTTGGATCGGTATTGCGAGATGATTTTCGTGCTGACAGTGATATTGATGTTTTGGTCACGCTTAACCCTGATAAAAAATGGAGCCTTTTCGATTTGATGGATATCCAAAGTGAGCTAGAGCTAATGTTTGGGCGATCTGTCGATTTAGTCGAAAAACGTAGCCTCAAAAATCCTTTTCGTAAGGCTGAAATCATGCGTACTCATCAGGTGATTTATGCCAGAAACTAATCGAGATGTTGATTTAAAAACTAGCCCTCATCCCCCAGCCCCTTTTCCCAAGATGGGAGAAGGGGAGTCAGAGAAATATTTCTTATTCCCTCTCCCGTCTTGGGAGAGGGTCAGGGTGAGGGTCTAGTAAATCATCGAACTGCCTTTAAATTTAGAACTTTACGCTTACTAAAAATCATGGCTCCTAAGAAAACCACCACACCTAAATCAACTTCTATCGATAGCGTGAAACATAAGGATAAACGTGCAAATATTCCGACTGAGGAGTTACGGGATTTTGTGGCTGATGAGGAGCGCACACCGAAAAAACTTACCTATCCTCGCGATCCTTCTCTCGATCCTCAGTTAGTTTGGCGGGGTAAGGATGATCAAGATACTGAGGATCTAGAAATTCCTGTTGTGCCAATTTATATCCAAGAAAAAATCCATCCCCATGCGATCATCGAGGATTTTCGCGCTAGTAGTCAGCAGTCACAACCTGAACAGTTAGGCTTATTTTCAGATTTTAATGGTTTAGATTTTGACAAGTTTGTAGATTTTTACAAGCATTTGGATGGGGTGAAGTGGACAAATCGCATGATTTTAGGCGATTCGTTATTGGTGATGGCTTCACTGGCTGAAAAAGAAGGGTTGCGGGGCAAGGTGCAGACAATTTATCTCGATCCACCCTACGGGATTAAGTTTGGTTCTAATTGGCAAGTATCGACCCGCAAACGTGATGTTAAAGATGGCAGTGCAACGGATGTAACTCGACAGCCTGAACAGGTTAAGGCTTTTCGGGATACTTGGCAGTTAGGGGTTAATTCATATTTGAGTTATCTCAGAGATCGCCTAGTGATAGCTAGGGATTTATTAACTGAGACTGGCAGTGTTTTTGTCCAAATTGGTGATGAGAATGTCCATCTGGTTAGATGTTTGATGGATGAAGTTTTTGGCAGTGAAAATTTTGTAAGTGAAATAATTGTAGTTAAGTCATCAGGACTTGGTTCTAACTTACTTCCACGTCAGAATGACTTTATTTTAATGTACGCAAAAAATTCAGAGAGAGTTAAATATAGACAGATATTTAAATTAAAGTCTCTAGATGGTGAAGGTGCTAGTGCATATCAATATCTAAAGATGGGAAATGGGCATATTAGACCACTTTCAAGAGAAGAAATTGATGATCCACAACTAATTCCAGCTAATACATCTCCTCTTCGATTTGGGGATCTTACTAAACCTGGTCCTGGGAGTAAATATGACTTTGAATTTCAGGGGCAAGTTTTTACTAGCAAGGGGAGATGGTGGGGAATGCCAAAAGAAAGTCTTGAACGAGCGGCAAAAGCAGACAGAATTTTTGCTTCTAAAACTACTGTTAGTTACCAAAGATTATTAACAGATTGGAGCGGATTCCCACTAACAAATATATGGACAGATACTGGTACAGGAAGTGGGTTAAATAAAATTTATGTAGTTCAAACCGACGACAAAATTATCCAACGCTGTATTTTAATGACAACAGATACAGGGGATTTAGTTTTAGATCCGACTTGTGGAAGTGGTACAACAGCCTATGTTGCCGAACAGTGGGGCAGACGCTGGATCACTATAGATACCTCTCGTGTAGCCCTTGCCTTAGCTCGCACTAGATTAATGTCTGCCAAATTTTCTTACTATTTACTCGCAGACTCCCCTGAAGGCATAGCCAAAGAAGCCGAAATTACAGGCATTTTGTCCCCCATAAATGAAACACAAAGGGATATTCGTAGAGGCTTTGTTTATAAGCGCGTCCCTCATGTAACTTTAAAATCCATTGCCAACAATGCCGAAATCGACACCATTCATGAAAAATGGCAAGCGCAACTAGAGCCAATCAGGACGCAAATTAATCAGCTAACTAAGCAAAATTATGAAGAATGGCAAATACCGCGAGAGACTGATGCTAAATGGTCAGAACCAGCTAAGAAACTATTAGCTCAATGGTGGGAATTGCGCCAAAAACGTCAGCGAGAAATTGATGGCTCGATATCGCGCCATGCTGAAACCGAAATTCTCTACGATCAACCCTACGAAGATAACAAGCGCGTTCGGGTTACTGGCCCCTTTACCGTCGAGAGCCTCTCACCCCATCGCATTTTGTCAGATGACGCTGAACAGCCAAGCTCTACCGCGATCGGCACACAACAAGCAACTGATGACTTTGAAACTCGAATTATCGAAAATTTGCGTAAAGCTGGTGTGCAGAACACCGTCAAACAAGAGCGTCTTAAATTTGATAGCCTTGAAACCTATGCTGGCACATGGATTCATGCCACAGGTGAATATACCGATGCTGATGACAAAGTGAAGCGCGTAGCCATATCGCTCGGTGCAGAATATGGCACAGTTGGCACTGAACAAATCAAGGAAGCCGCTAAGGAAGCAGTACAGGGCTTAGGCTATGACCTATTAATTGTCTGTGGTTTTGCCTTTGACCCAAGCGTACAGGAAGAGTCAAAACGCTACGGTAAATTGCAAGTTTTGATAACTCGCATGAATCCCGATCTATTGCTAAGCGATGAACTCCTGAAAAAGACTGGATCGGGTAATTTATTCATGGTATTTGGCGAACCAGACATAGCTATAGATGAGCAAAATGGCAAGCTTACAGTTACTTTAAAAGGTTTAGATATTTACGATCCGACCACTGGCGAAATCCGTAGTAACTCCACAAACGATATTGCTTGCTGGTTTATCGACACTAACTACAATGGCGAAAGCTTTTTTGTCCGTCATGCCTACTTCACAGGAGCCGATCAACCCTATGAAAAACTCAAACGCGCCCTAAAAGCCGAGATCGATGAATCGGCATGGTCAGAGCTATATACAACTACCAGTCGCGCCTTTGATAAGCCTATCTCGCACAATGGCAAAAAATCTAAAATCGCCATCAAAGTCATTAATCACTATGGCGATGAGGTTTTGAAAGTATATGAGGTGTAGCCAGCCTATTTACAGGCAAGGGGCTTAAGCCCCTTGTTTAGCAAGCTTAGAATGACTATAGTTGCGGCTATCATCGTCCCACAGATCCCTTGAAGCCAAATCACCCCAACTAATCTAAGTTTATTTCCCAAAAGCGCGGTGATTCCCATAGCGCACCATCGCAGCAATGGCTTCAAGGCGATTCACCCAGGTGTTAATCCGGTAAGGACGGCGCAACCGTTCTAATCTAGTCCATTCGGGTAGATTCGTCGTGAGTTGACTAATGGCGGTGAGAGTGGCTTCGGCTTGGGCAGAGGTGGGACGCTCATTGAGATTAACCAGCATTTGCTCAACTTGAGTGGCGCTTTGCTCCCATGCATTAAGCTGCTCGACGGGAATCCAGAGGCGTTTGCTTTCCAAAAGATTACGCCACTCTTGACGTAGGGCGAGATAGCGGTTATAGGCTGCGGTAAACGGTTGGCGATGGGGCAAAATATTGGCGCTAGGAACTCGCCCCGATTGCCCTAATAAAGTTACATAATTAGAGCGCAAATGTTCAGCCGCAAACAGCACATAACCGCCACTGGGTAAGTCCCGCACCGCTTGCATTTGGTCTGCTAGTTCCTGTTGACTGCTGAGGCGATAGAGACCGATGCCGGGGAGGAATAAAACTGGAGCATTGCCAACGCTGTTTAGGGCGGGCTGCACTGACTGACGCAAAAATTGGGTGGTATCGGGGCGATAGGTCATGGGTGTAAGTAGATCTAAATCGCCACGATTGATCCATGTTTCCCAGCTTTGTTGAATGCGGTTGATGCGATCGCGACTTTCCCACGGAAATACCGCCGCTGAGAGGGTAATTGATGGTTTGAGCGCACGCATTTCTTGGGACACACGCCCCACAAATTGATTCACCTGCTGAGTCCGAAAATTAGTCCAGAGCCACCACAGGGAAGCATTATCACGGCGAATGGTCACCGGATCGATGCCGGTAATTTGCCGAAATTTCTCCCGTCCGGCATTGCCAAAACCAAAATCTTCATTGCGATCTACTTCTTGGCGGGGATAGCGAATGTAGTCGAGATGTAGCCCATCCACATCATATTTGGTGATAATCTCACGATAGAGCCGCAGCAGATAATCCTGCACTTCGGCATTAGCTGGATCGAGAAATGTCTTGCCTTCAGGGGCAAATAGTGCGCCTTCTTGATGGCGATTGGCCCACTGGGGATATTGAGATAAAACTGGGCCGATATAGTCAGCGGGTTTACCAATTAATAAATTATGGCGTTGATTGCCCACCCCAAAAACCCACACCCAAGCATGGATTTCCATATTACGGGCCCGACCTAAACGCACGGCGGCTTCTAGGGGATCAAATCCAGGGCGAATTAAAGGATTTTGCGCCGGAGCCACTTGGCTGGGATAAATGGGATAGCCTGCATTAACGGTTTCGACAAAAACTACATTAGTTCCCGCAGCGGCAAGGCGATCAAACAGTTCCACCATTTTGGCTTCGGTATTAGCCGCCACAATACTGCCCCGATCTAGCCACACGGCGCGGACTTCTGGCATTCCAGTTAACAAATCCGCTGGATAATCTTTCCACAGATTTTGCCGCACCTGTTCCCAACCTTGACGGGCTTCGGCAAAGCGTCCGGCGGCAACTAATTGAGGAAAGATTTGTAAAAATGCTTTGCTTTGGTCGAGCTTGGTTTGGGTTTGGCTCGAATTCGTTTCACTCGCTGTGCCGTTACTGCCATTGTTGAGATTGCTGTTAGTTAAAGCGCTTTCCACTCGACCAATGACTTCCTCTAGCTCTTGGCGCATCATGGTGGCTTCGAGGTTATAGATGGGGCGGTTGTTAGCTGGCGGCGTAGTGATGGCAGTTTCGTTATTAGCGCCATTTATAGGGCTAGTTCTATTAGGGCTAGGGGAATTATTCGCCGAATTAGACGCTGTAATGGAACCATTAATCACTCCATTCCCATTATTAGACGAATTCTCAGGATTTGAGGCAGGGGCAGTAATATTGGTTCTAGTAGTATTGTTACGAAATGCTTGATTAGTTCGATTAGCTCTAGTTGCCAAAGCTACCAGAATCTTGCGATCTAAATTTCTCCCTTCATTGGTTATACCCCACTGCCAACCCAAAAAGAACACATTCCCTTTTTGCAGAATGGCGGCATCGCGTAAAGTCCATTGAGCGAGAATAACCGTTGCCGGATCAGTGGCTTTGAGAATGCCGCCTTTAGGAATGCTATAACTGCCCACCCCTAACTGATCCAGCCATTGGGAACCTTGTTGCACGATGGTTTGTAATGGGAATGCTTGGGATAAGTCCCCTTGCCACTGACCGCCGATTAAATTTGTCAGAGCGATTTGAGTGGTTAGATCAGATTTGCTGCCGATGGCTCCGGTTACTACTAGTCTGCCACCGTTGCCCACAAAGCCCCGCAGAGTCGTCACCTGAGCTAGGGATAAATAAGCGGTATTCGGCAAGAACAACGTCGCATCAGATGAAACGTTACTTAGATTGAGGTTGGCTAATTGACTGAGGGAAATAACTTCATAATCGAGGCCGCCGAGGGCTTGGGTAATATCGAGCCAGTCATCGCCACCGCTGTTGATGACCATTAGTTGGCTGGTGCGGATCGGTTGGCTTTGGGCTAAGTCCGTCGGTGAGGCATTGGTGGCAGGTAGATCCTTGGTTGAGGGATTAGCTAGGGAATTATTGGCAACTAAATGATTTGGTAATGAATTTGGTAATGAATTACTGGTGATTTGGTTGTGATTTTCTTTTGGTTTGAGGCTTGATTTCGGACTTGATTCTACTTCACTCCAAGCTGGGGCGATATTGACGGTATTAACCACGCTATAACCTAAAGTTGCGACCATTAAGGCAGTCAGTTTGAGCATCGGAGTTGAAGACATTTTAGGTTTGTGAGTAGTTAAGCTGTCGGGTTGATCTACAAAGTTAATCTATCAGCTAGGGAGCGGCATTATGCCTGTGGCGATCGGCTAGCTGAATTGTAGCGATTTATTTTGCGGTTTGAGTCGGAGATTTGATGTATTTTTGGGGCTTGCTAGTTTGTGTGGTACTTGCGGGGTAACTGTCTGTAAGCTGAAAATTCTTTACAGTTGTGATAGTTTTGATCAGAGTTTGACCGTGATTTTGATCCTGTTATTTGCTTGTGTAGAGCGTTGTCGGTTTTCATGTAATAAACCAAATCCAACAAAAACATCACTATGACATGGCAAAACGGCTTAGGTGTGTCAGGGGATGTGCTTCAACTATTCCCATAATCCTCATAACTGCTTACTTGAGCCTAGTCCTGAGGTTATGCCTATAACGCCTTTATCACAAAAGGCGCATTTTTGTCAAAATCACAACAAAAATTATAAAGCCTATCCCCTAAGCTAAAGCCAGCAAATCAGCAAAGACCAGCAGCATAGCCACACTTCAACTTAGGAGATCAGGCAATGGAAACGATTGGTAGAGTTGAGATTCGGCATTTAACCGCTGTGCATAGTGATGTAGCGCAGTTCTATACCCCACAAAATAGCCACGAAACCATGTTGGTGCAACTTGCGCCCCAGTCTGAAGGCGAGTTGTTTGTGCATCATTTTCAAACCGATCAGTTATTAGTGGTGCGGGGGGCTTGTGTGCTAGTGGTGTTGCAAAATCGCCAATATCATTACATCCCCATGACAGAGCATCAACCGACAGTAGTCACAATTCCCCCCAATGTACCCCACGCCGCCATCAACTACAGCAATACCCCATGTTGGATGGTCAATGCGGTTTTACGTCATGGCAAGAGTCATAATTCCGACTATCGCCCGCGCCGCCGTCCCTTCGCCTTTGACCACGACCAAGCCCAAAGGGTGTTACAGCATTGGCATCATTTAGATCAAGGTTTAGAGCAGCTTCTTATTGCTTAGTTGATAGTCGGTTCAGATTTCAGTGCAAATTATTTTGAGACAGTGAACCACCCCCCGCCTATGGCGTACCCCTCCACGGGAGGGGAATTTTAATCAAGTCTTTAATTCCCCTCCTCTGGAGGGGTGGCAGGCAAAGCCTGACGGGGTGGTATTATCGTTAACTTATAAATTCCCGAATATCTTGAAGATGTCGGGGATCTGCTGCTAGATTTACTTCCCCGCTATATCCACCACTTCTTTTTGATCGAGATTATTTTGCTCCTTACT
>JBAXSK010000157.1:0-10165 GCA_037130765.1 Pseudanabaena sp. ELA607 | reverse complement strand
TGGGCAATTGCGCTAACAAAAAGGTGTATGACATTTTTTATCTCCTGAGATTAAGCTTGTGGCGATCGCATCATCATCCATAGGGGCGGCGCATCCTTGAGAACTCGAAGTTCCTCTCGCACCACAAATCCATGCCGTTGATAGAACTTTACGGCGCGGGGAGTGGAAGTAAAGAGATAGCAAATCTCACCTTGGCGATCGGCTTGTTTTAGAACTGGTTGCAATAGTAAACCGCCAATTCCTTTCCCTTGCGTATTTGGCGATACGGCTAACCCGTCTAGATACCAATGCGGTGTCGGACAGTCGCGCAGGCGATAGGCTTCCGTTTCCGCAAATGCAGTGAGGATTCGGCTCGTGTAGACCCAGCCACTTTTTAGAAATATCTGCAAAATTAATGGAAGTGACTGTAATAGTGGAGTTGGCTTAGCTTTGGGAGGCAACCAACTAGCAATTCCTAACAGTTGCAAATTGGTAAGCGAAGCCGCAGTATTGCTACTTTCATAATGGCTGCAATAGACATATCCTAAAGGAAAGTCGTGCTTTATCGTTTTGCGCCAAATCTTTTCGAGGATTTCTAGGCGATCGCTTTCATTGGGAATCAGATAGCAGGCTAGGGGATCGGAAAAGAAGGTTGTTGCCATCATTTTGGCAGCAGCAGAAATTTGAGATTCTCGGAGCGTGAGGATTTGTGGCTCTTCGTTTTTGATATTCATTTTGTCATTAAAAGTATTCATAAATAGAACTCCCGATCGTATTAATTTGTAGATGAAACCTGAATCTTGCCTTGAACCTGTAAGTTCGTAAAAGCAGCAACGCGGCGGCTATCCTCTGGACTTAAACGCACTTTGACCTCAATCACACGGCGATCGAGATTCTCTCCTGCTTGATTGGTCGCTTGACGCTGACGTTCAACTTGCAAACCTACTTGAGAAACAATACCCTTCACTTCGCCTTGAAATGCTTGTCCTGAAATCGTTGCGGATTGTCCGACTTTGACGCGATCGATCTCCGATTGATAGACCTCCAAAACAGCCACCATACGATCGGTTGCTCCTAGTTCGACAATGCCATCATTGCTAACCTTTTCCCCTAGTCGCGTGCGAATTTTGAGAATTTGTCCATCTCTAGGGGCGCGAATATAGGCTTGAGCGAGGTTTGTCTCCGCACGATTGAGAGCGGTGATCGCACTGTCTACTTCTCTAGCTTTGGTGGCAATATCGACAGGACGCACTTCGGCAATGCGATCGCGGGTGCTAGTTGCTTCAAGAACTTGGGCTTGGAGAGTATTAGCAACGCGATCGCGATTGCTCAGAGCTTCCTGTAACTGAGCGCGGGTTGTTTCTGCCGTGAGACGTTTAGTATCTAAAACGGAAGCAGAAACTGCGCCTTGGGCATAGAGTTGCTGAAAACGCGCCAACTCTGTCTCGGCAGTGCGAACTTCCGATTGCCATCGAGCAATTATCGCAGATTGGGAAGCCTCACTACCTTGCAAATCTGCTTGCAATCGTAAAATCGACGCTTCCTGCGCTTGAATTTCTGATTGTTTTGCCCCAGCCTGAACTCTTGTAAGTTCTGCCTGAGCAATCTCGACTTGTGCTTTAGCTTGCGCCACTTCATCGGCAAGGCGATCGCTCGCATCTAGCACAGCGATAATCTGTCCTGCTTTGACCCGATCGCCGACTTGGACTCGCAATTCCTTTAGGCGATCGCCATCTAGAGCTACAGGAGCGGCTAAACGCATGACTTCCCCTTCTGGTTCCAATCGCCCAAGCGCCGTTACGGGCAGAGGCGCACTGGCGATCGCGGGAGTATTACTTGTAGTATTTGGCTTGCTCGAAGAGAGAACGCTATAAATAGAAATTCCTGTAGCTAGAGTCGCTAGGAAAATCCCCCCAAGCCAAAGATGGCGGGAGTTAAAGAAAGATTGAGATGTCATATTTTACTAATCCATTTCAAAGAAATTTAGAGATCCCCCTCAATCCCCCTTAAAAAGAGGGAAGAAGATAATTCTCATTCATCGGTATAGGTCATGCGAATCAGTTCGGCAATGACTAGCGATCGCTCCTCATCAGAAATGCAATGAAGCAGTAACTGATTCCAAGAAAGTCCATCCACAGCCAAGAGAATTATCCCTGCCTTGAGTGGATCGATACCACAATCACAGGCTTGCTGCTGCCACCGAGTAGTAGCTTCCTGATATGGCTGGAGGAGTTTGCTATCCTTTGCGATAGCAGCTAACAATCCAGATTGAATTGCCGCATTCTCGCGATCGAATATATCTCCAGTCCTGATGAAAGCCCTCAACCAAGCACCCTTGGCAGTGCGATCGCCTTCGCGAGTGAGTTCTATCTCTAGTAACTGTTCAAACTGGGCGATCAGGTGGGCTACCATGCCGATCAGCAAAGCATCTTTATTGGGAAAGTGATAGAGCAGTCCGCCTTTACTTACGCCTGCTTCTTTTGCCACAGCCTCAAGGGTCAAAGCGTCAGCTCCAAGGCGCAAAACGACTTCACCCGCCGCATTAAGCAGTGATTCTCGTGTCGCCGATCGCGATCGCTTGCCTACCTCTAAAGCCTCTGCCATAATCTTCTACCTGAATACTAAAAAAATCAGACAATGAACTTGCCTTGAAAATAACTATACCGTCCAGACGGTATAGTGTCAACTAGTAGATTAAATTTTTTTTGATTATTGATTTCTCTGGTCGTATATCACGCGATTTTCTTCAATGTGATGTAAGTTTTCCTCTGCCCATGACTTCGCAGATCGCACGATTGGCAATAGACTTTTACCGAGTTCGGTTAGTTGATATTCAGCTTTAATCGGCAGTATATCTGCGTACAAGGTTCTCCTTACCAAACCATCCCGTTCTAGCTTACGCAACGTTTGAGTCAGCATTTTTTGTGAAATCCCCTCACAGATTCTTTTCAGTTCGCCGAAACGCATTACCTTATCCTCAAGCGCACCAACGATCAACGAAACCCACTTTTCTCCAATCAATGCCAAAACCTCTCTAGAGGGGCAAATGGAGGCATAGACGTTAGGTTTAATCTCTAGATTTTGACGATCAAGCATACTGGTTACCTTTAGGTACCTAGTTTACATTAAATACCCAAATAGTTATAGTTCATTCAAGCATCTAAGTCTATTAGATATGGAATCCCAAAAGGATTCTCAGAGAACTAAAGCCATTTTGGATACTAATTATGAAAATTGCCATTTTAGGGTTTGGTAATGTCGGTAAAAAGTTTGTTCATCTCTTCAGTAAAGCTGGACATGAAATTATTATCGGCTTACGCTCAATCTCAAATCTGGAATCACCTTATCCTTGCGCCACTTTCAAAGAGGCTGCTGAAGTTGCAGATGTCGTAGCGATCGCCATTCCTTTTACTGCTTGTGTTGATGTATTGCCAGAGCTGGCTGAAGTAACCAGAGAAAAGGTGGTTATCGATAGTACCAATCCACTTAACGCTGACTGGTCGCCGAAGTTGCTTGGGGAGGAAAATTCCGCCTCTGAAGAAATTAGCCGTATGCTCCCAGAAGCTTACATCGTTAAAGCATTTAACACTATCTTTGCTGATGTGATGGATAAGCCCATGAAAAATGGACAAGCGATCACTGCATTTATTGCAGGAGATAATGAAGAGGCTAAACAAAAGGTTATCTCTTTAGCCTGTGATATAGGCTATAAACCCATCGACACTGGACTACTCTATACGTCTCGCTATCTTGAAAGTATGGCTCATCTCAATATCCAGATTGCGGTCGGTCAAGGTGGGGGGACGAATGCAGCCTTTATTTACTTGCAATAGGCGATCGCTAGTAATGTAAGTCGTGCGAAAGAGTCTGTCCTTCTCTAAAAGTTTAGAAAATCATATTGGTGCTATCTGGTACTTTATTCATGATTACAACTCCCGTATTGCAATCGTTTGATCCCTTTCACTACTTGCGGATCACTACCCGTCTATGGTGGCGCGGGGATATTCGGCTAACACTTTCTTTAAATAAATTCCCGTATAGGAACCTTTGACCTGCGCCACGGTTTCAGGCGTGCCCACTGCCACAATATCACCACCATTGACACCGCCTTCAGGACCTAAATCAATTACCCAATCAGCACAGCGAATCACATCCAAATTATGCTCAATCATCAAGACGCTATTTCCTTTATCCACCAAGCGCTGCACCACATCTAGCAACTTATGCACATCATAGAAGCTTAAGCCGGTAGTTGGTTCGTCAATTAAATAGAGGGTCTTCCCTGTGGCGCGGCGGGCTAATTCTGTGGCAAGTTTAACCCGCTGCGCTTCACCGCCAGATAAAGTTGGTGCAGGCTGTCCCAAGCGAATGTAACCCAAACCCACATCCACCAACATTTGCAGTTTCGTAAATGCCGCCGGAATGTTCTCAAAAAAGTGCATTGCTTCCTCAATGGTCATACTTAACACATCGGCGATGGTTTTATCTTTATAGGTCACTTGCAGAGTTTCCCGATTGTATCGCGCTCCTTTGCACACATCACATTGCACATAGACATCGGGCAAAAAATTCATCGAAATAATATTGACCCCTTGACCGCTACAAGCCTCACAGCGCCCACCTTTGACATTAAATGAGAACTGTCCTGCTTTATAACCGCGACTTTTAGCCGCCGTAGTCAGAGTGAAGGTTTCGCGAATTACATCGAAAACCCCCGTATAAGTCGCGGGATTAGAACGGGGGGTGCGACCAATGGGCGACTGATCAATGACAATAAATTTATCTAAGGATTTGAGTCCACGCACTTCTTTAACGCCAGTGGGAGCAGGGATGCGCTTAGAAAAATGATGCTCTAAATAGGAATGGAGAATCTCATTAATTAAGGTAGATTTACCAGATCCCGAAACTCCAGTAACGCAAACTAAAACCCCTAAAGGAATCTTGACATTAATATGCTTCAGGTTATTGCGATGGGCATCGACAATCTCTAAACTTCTGCCATTACTGACCCGTCGCTGCGCCGGAGTTAAAATCTGCTGTCGCTTTGATAAATATGCCCCTGTAATGGATTCAGGATGGTTCTCAATATCGCTGACATGACCTTGGGCAATAATCCGGCCGCCGTGGATGCCCGCCCCTGGACCAATATCGACTAAATAATCGGCTTCGCGAATGGTTTCTTCATCATGTTCCACTACAATTAAGGTATTCCCTAAATCTCGCAATTTAGTTAAGGTTCCCAATAATCGGCTATTATCCCGCTGATGCAAACCGATGCTTGGCTCATCTAGAACATACAATACTCCCGTTAAACCGGAACCAATTTGGGTGGCGAGACGAATCCGTTGCGCTTCTCCCCCCGACAATGACATAGTAGGACGATCTAGGGATAAATAATCTAAACCCACATCCAACAGGAACTGTAATCGCGCTTTAATTTCTTTTAAAACTTGATCGGCAATCTGCTGTTCCCGTTTGCCCAGTTTCAGACTATTCAATCTTTGCAAACAATTACTAATGGGAATTGCCACTAAATCTAAAATGCCATAGCCACCAATTTTGACCGTTAGGGATTCTGGCTTTAGTCTGGCACCATGACACACGGCACAAGGCATTTCAATCTGATATTGTTCCAATTTCTGCTGTAAGGTTTCGCTAGCTTCAGCATATTGCTGTTCCAGCATCGCTAAAACCCCTTCATAGCGCTTTAAATAACCATCATTCCGTTCCCGATACAGAGAATCTGGCTTAATTAGAATCTTTTCCGTCGTGCCATAGAGAATAATCTCTCTCTGGGCATCACTGAGACTTTGCCACGGCGTAGTAATTTCATAACCGGCATATTCGCCAACACTAGCTAAAAGGGAAATATAATAGGTATGGGATTTGTCCGCCCAAGGCGCAATCGCCGCATACACAGGCAAACTGGGTTCGGGAATCACTAATTCTGGGGCAAATTTTTTGACACTGCCTAAGCCATGACAAGCCGGACAAGCGCCATAGGGAGAATTAAAAGAGAAGATTCGGGGCGATAATTCATCCATCACCGCCCCATGTTCGGGACAGGCAAAGTTTTCCGAAAATGTGAGTAACTTTTCCCCTTGGGCAGTATCTTCTTTGCTGGCTTGAGATGAAACTTGAGATGAAATATTTTCAGTACTCTGATCATCGAGAATTTCGATTTTAGCAATACCTTCAGCCCGCTTCAGAGTCGTTGCCAGAGAGTCGGTGAGGCGTTCTTGCAAACCATCTTTGCGAATCAACCGATCCACAACAATCTCAATGTTATAAGATTTATTTTTATCTAGTTCAATATTATCCGAAAGTTCGCGTATTTCGCCATTAATCCGCACCCGCGCAAAACCTTCCGTAGCTAAATTAGCTAATAATTTTTTGTGAGTTCCCTTCTTGCCCCGCACTATGGGAGCTAATAAATGGAATCTAGTGCGATCCGGCAATTCCATAATGCGATCTACCATCTGATCAATGGTTTGGGGCGCGATATTCCGCTCACACACAGGACAATGGGGCGTACCGGCTCGGCCAAACAGCAAACGCAAATAATCATAGATTTCCGTTACCGTGCCCACCGTAGAGCGTGGATTATGGGAAGTAGATTTTTGATCGATGGAAATCGCTGGACTTAAGCCCTCAATGTAGTCCACTTCTGGCTTATCAACTTGACCCAAAAATTGCCGCGCATAGGCACTCAGCGACTCCACATAACGCCTTTGCCCCTCAGCAAAAATCGTATCAAAGGCTAAAGAAGACTTACCCGAACCAGAAACTCCCGTAAATACCACCAACTGGTCACGGGGAATTGAAAGATCAACATTCTTGAGATTGTGCTGACGTGCGCCGCGAATGTGGATGTGGGTGTGATCTGGCATGGCAAAACAAGAGGTGAGTGAGCAGAAAGTTAGCAGATAAATTAAAAGAAATTATGACCTATAACATAGCAAGTAGTGATGTAGGTCACTCATAGCGGGGACAGATAATCACCAATACATTACTGGTTGCATCACTGCTATCCATAGGGCATTACACCATAATGACACTAGTTCTTATCGAAAATATATCGCCAAATCAATCAAAAATAATCAAGAAAATTCATCAATCAGTTAATCAATTTTTTGCCAGAGATTATGCCCTTATCAATCATTGCCATGACGGATGGGAATCATAATCCCTTAGTTAACGTCTATCACCACATTGTCCCAATGAACTTAATTTGATTTTGTCTCGATATTCAAGGCATTACGAGTTATCCAAAACATTTTATCCCAAATATTAATATGATTGTGATTAATTTATCTGATGCCGACACCGTACCAATTCGCTTACCGTGGGGCGAAGAAACGAGCATCAAATACCTCGGAGAAATGTTTATTCCGGTGCAAGTCCATTCTAATTTAGACAAGGCGATGATTGCCTGTCGCCACGATCTCGACACAGGGATGATGTCAATTGTGGTAACGGATCAAAATCGGACTTCGTTATGGTGGCATTTACCCAGCCAAACCTCCCCTATGACACATTTGCGCTAATCAAACGGGGTGGTAGCATAAATTACATCATAAGTTCCTCACCCTATATTCCTAACAGGAGATTAAACCTGTGTCTAAACCCGTAGGATTTGGTGGTACTGCCGCCGCAAAACCCAAGAAAGTCAGCAAGCGCCAAGCCGCCGCCCAACAATATGACGACATGAAAGCCAAAGGGCTGCCAGAATTTAACATTTATATTCGCATCAAAGGGCGCGAATGGGTTCCGGCGGGATCTTTAGCCGTACAACGCAGTAGTGCGATTAACCAAGCCTTATTTCAACAAGAAGCAGAGTTGCTCAAAGGGGCGTTGCGAATGTACCCCATTTTGAAGCAATATCAAGACAAACTAGAATATGGCTATCGCCTCAAAGAATTTAAAGATGAAGAAATCACTTTAGCGGTGCGCCCCAATCCTAGTGTCCCTGGTGCTTTAGCGCAAATTTTTGATCAAGCCAAAGCATGGGCTAATGATTTTTTGCAAAAGACTACACCAAAGCGTAAATAACGTAAGTCCGACGGAGAAAATGTAGGTTGGTTGCCCCAGTAAACCCAACAAAACCATGAATTAAATTTGGGCTAAGGGGAGTAGCAACAAGCTTATTAGGGTTGGGTTTTATATCTCAACCCAACCTACTGGACAGACACAGCTAATTTGATGCTTTATAAGAATTTGGATATGTTTACGCAGTAAGCTTTTAACCTAAAATATACTGCACCATTTTAGCCCTGTCTGTCCACTACGGCTACTACGACAGTCCCCAAGCAATTAGCACCCCAATAATTTTAGTTGCTATTTTTAGGCATTATGGCGCTATCGAATTAGAAATTTCATCCTAAAGGTGTTTGCTAAATATAGATAGATGTGATACCGTGCTGTACGCTAATCATCAAATCACCTAGCTACCTAAGACATTTCAATGAACAATGCCTTATCAACCTATATGGTAGATACTCATCAGACGGCTCTTGAAGACTACTTGCTTTCCACCTCAGTGGTAGATCGGGAGCAGCTAGCCGTGGCTAAAAAACTGCAACAACGTCAGGAGGGGCCCTTGTTAATGGTTTTATTACAGCTTAGCTTTATTGATTTAAATCAGTTTAGTGGTTTACTTGACTGGACGGTACGCGCCCGCATGGATGCTTGTTCTTGACATAGATGCATCCCACAGATTTATAAGATTTTTCAGGTATTCAATGCCATTGCCGAGGGAAAAATAAACTGTATTTTAATCATCGAGAATTGGGTTACCTAGCATAACGATGATGGTTCAATCAGGTTAACAAAGGATTGGTGTAGTGCGTTGGTCAGATTTTGCAACACCTCTTTTGCCCCACTGCGATTAGTTTGATATTGGCTCAGATGGCAAGTCACAGGTATGGGCGCACCAACACTAAGCTTAAGTTGCCGTTGGCCTAGCTTAGGAGAATTACCAAAAGGCTGGTTTTGCACCCGACTCAGGGCCCGCCACATCAGCAATAAAGTTTCGGCATAGCGGCTAGGGCTAGGATGGCTAATCACATAATTTCCCGTCACAGACATGACGCTTTCGGCAATGCGCATATGCCAATGGGCTTGGGCGGCTTCGGCGGCAAGTTGATCCGCAAAACCCTTTTCTAGTAAAGATAACTGACTCATATCCGCCAAGTCAGCACGAAAAATATGATCCCACCCCACTTGTTCCACACGACGACAGCGGTCAATAATCGTGCCACGGGCGGGTAACTGGAAATGAGCTTCGGCGACGGTGAGGATGTGATCTAGCAAATTCTGTAAGCGATCGCCGAGGGGGGCAGATGTGGCACTGCTAGCTGGGGCATGAATGCGATAAAATTTCTGGTAATGGGCATCGACCCAGTTAATCAGATAATCGCCTAAATCATAGAGCCGTTGATAGCGATTTTCTGCCGTGATCGCCCCTTGCTTAATGGCGCAATAGCTCTCGAGTTGAGCCAAAAGCTGATCAATTTTTTGCCACGAACTTTTGCCGTAATCGTATTGAATCCCAATGGGCACAATGACTAAATTAGGCGGCGCATCATGAGTTTTAGCCAGATCTTCGGCGGCCCACATGGCCAATTGAGCTAGTCCGGGTTCGAGGGGAGACACCAATTCGCTCTTGCCATTAGTACCGCCTTCTGGGGCAATCATCAGCGGCAATGGCCCAGAGGCAATATGCTGACGAATCGCATTTAGAGCCGGACGATCTAATTTCCCCCGTGCAATGGCAATGCCCCCAAGATTGGGAAATAACCAGTTAACTATATTACCCGCCCATAAAGGAATACCCCGATCATAGACAAAGTAGCTGTGATGGGGAAAGTTACCTTGGGCATTTAGATTACAACCTTGGGCACGGGCTGCCTTGGGTAAAGCATGGGCCAGCAAATACAACAAACTAACGTGATCGTCGGTGGTGGGATGACGAAATGCCAAAATATAGCGGGTTCGCCCTTGATTAAATTCCTGTTGTAATTGCACCAGAGTTGCCATATTGCGCGTAGTCACATCAGTGATGCCACAGTTCCAGCGCAACCACGCCGGAATTAAAGCTTGCACTAGCTTCAGCAATGGGCGATTGAGGGTAGGGCTAAAAGTGGCAAGAGGGGCGTGGGCTTTAGTGAAATCAACAGCCATAGGT
>JBAXSK010000156.1:0-10213 GCA_037130765.1 Pseudanabaena sp. ELA607 | reverse complement strand
CCAACTGCCGACAAGCCTCCACCAAAAACGCCCCCGAACCCATCGCCAAATCGCACACCTTTAAGCTCAAAACTTGCGCCGCCGTCGGTGCTGACCCCAAACCCGCAAAAATTGGCTCCAAAGTCTTCCGTACAATCGGTTCCGTCAACTTACGCGGCGTATAGTGCGACCCACTGCGCCGCCGTTCCTCCGTTGGTTGCAAATACAAAGCCCCCACCGCCAAAAGATTTTGCGTCCGATGCGACACCTTGCGCCCCAAAGCTGCCGCAATTCCCTCTAAAGTCTTCGCCTCCTTCAGTTCCTTTAAAGCATTTCCCGTCACCTCACAATTCGCCCAAGTCTTTAACAAACCTGCGCGATCGCTCCCCTTCGCCGCCAACAAAGCCTGCATATCAACCACCACCGTTGTCGAAATCTTCGAGCCTTTCGGCTTGCTAGTCACACCGAGAGACACACTCTCCGCACGTTCTACCCGATAGCCCATGATGCCCTCATAGACCGAGCCAATATTTTCCACATCTAGCGAACGATAGGACAGGCGATCGCCCTCCAAAATCAATAATTTATCTAAAACCCGAAAAATCTTCCCATCAGACACACGGGGAACGCCCTCACCCCCAGCCCCTCTCCCAGTGCGGGAGAGGGGAGTAAGAGAATCTTGTTCCCCTTCTCCCTCCTTGGGAGAAGGGGTTAGGGGATGAGGGAAAGTTCTCCCCTCTAAAAAAGGATAAACATCAGGATCGAACAACTGCCCATGTCTAGCGGGTAAATAGTCCTCCGTTGCCCCACCGCCATCATAGACAAGGCGAAACAAACTCAACAACCAAGCCCAAGCCCCAAAACGCTGCTCCATCGTGTCAGGATAATTACTCGCATCATCCCGCAACCTGTCATAAAGTCCCGTTACCGCATAGTTACCCTGATACATCGCATCATCAGGCATCACATCTCTTTCTTCGGCATAAAGCAAAAACACCAACCGCATTAAAACCGTCACCAGTCCGCCATAAATATGCTGCATAAGACCCTCACCCCCCTGCCCCCTCTCCCAAGAAGGGAGAGGGGGAGTAAGAGAAGAATTAGAATTTTCTTGTTCCCCTTCTCCCCTCGTGGGAGAAGGGGCTAGGGGATGAGGGGGATTAAGAATTTTGCCATTAACCGCAGCATCCGCCGCTTGAAACCCTGCTAACAATTCCCATAGAGCATCCAAAACCTGATCGGCTAAGCGCTCAGACACCTCATTTTGTGACAGACGGCTATTTTCAAGGATTTTGCACAGGCGGCGATCGTCCCCCATCACATTTGCCTGAAAGATGCGATAACTAGACAGCAACATATAAAAAGCACTGAGTAGCGATCGCCCCGCCACCTCCGCCATCGCCGCAAAAGAAAAAGTCAAATGTCCCGAAGACTCACCCTCTGGCGCATAGACTAGACGTAATTCCTTACCATTGGTCAGCAAACCCATCGGGATTCTTAGCCCCCGCAATAATCGCTCAAACTTTTGCTGCGCTGTCACCTCCCACCCCTGCGAACTAGCCTTATCATCTAGCCCCGTTCCTGCCGCCACTTCCTGCACCAACATCAACCAGCCTTCCCCATCTGGATTTGGCACAGCATAGCTTGGCTTCAAAGTCTCACCATAGTTCTCTAAATAATACTCAACCCCTTCTGGCGCAGCCACTAAATCCTGACTATCCCACTCCAAAATCTGCTCCATCAAAGCCCGCAAGTCCGACAGCCCCCCATCTTTGTCCAGTAATTCCCGCAAAATTGGCTGTAACCTTGTGCCATCAGCCCGATCTGGTGTTGCCTCCGCCCTAGCCAGCGATCGCGCCGTCACCACCAACCCCACAGGCTGAATCAGCCCTAACCATTCCTTATGTACAAATAATTCGCGATCGTCTGACATGAAAATATTCCTTACATCCTTAAAAATTACTCAAGATAGGTTGGGTTGAAATCTCACACAGTTTAGCGATCGGACTTTTTGAATAGTTTCAAAATCGCGATCATTATGCACCAGCGTTAACTGATAGGCGATCGCTAGTTGAGCAATGCAACAATCAATCGTGCTTCTCACAGTTAGCCCTTGTCGTCTGAGATCGTAATAAATCCTTGCCGCATTAACCCAAAGTTCATCTGTGTGTTCAAGGTAATCTTGATCTTGCAGATAGGTGTGTAATAGCGTCCACTCGCGATCGTCTTGACTACCTTGCAATAACTCCATTTGCGTAAATCGACTCAGATAGATCATTTCATCGCCGATCAGTGCTTGCAAAGAGGCTCTGGCGGAACCTGTGCGATCGCGAAAAATGCTAATCCAAACCGATGTATCAATGAGAAACATGACGATTTTCCCGCAAGGCTTTGTAATCATAGTCAGAAACAAATTGAATCTGACCACTGAGATCGAGCAAGTTGCGTTTTTTACGACTACGAATTAATTCTTGCAAAGCAAGATGTAATAAATCTTTTTTAGTTCGTAAATTGGTGAGCCGAAATGCCTCTTCAACAAGGTCATCATCAAGTTCGATATTGGTTCGCATAGTTGTTTCTGCCAGTTAGTGTACTTTGTGTGTAGATATGTGTATTATACACTTTTATGAGCGATCGCGCTGTCACCACCAACCCCACAAGCTGAATCAGCCCTAACCATTCCTTATGTACAAATAATTCGCGATCGTCTGCCATGTTTTTACGGCTTTATACTGCCATTGGTTGATCAATCAAAAATTCTAAGGAAAAGGGATTATCAGTACGTTTAGAAGCATCTAAAATCTCAATGCCAACAACCTTTCCTGCCACATCAAAATCTAAAATTACACCCTCACTCTGTTCGTCACTCTCCTCAATCGGAACTTCTGACAATAAGATACGCAAAACATCAACCACAGGATCGTAAATTACTTTCATTGTTCACTCCAATATTTCTTGACTTTACTAGTTTTGTATATTGTAACCACAGTAAGCAAATCACCTCGAATATCGCCAACTACCCTTAATAAATATTGTTTCTGGTTAAGCTCAAGCCGAGATTGATAGATACTTCGTTCCTCATTTACAGATATTATCTGCTCAGGACTTTGTAAAACCTCCTCAATTTGTAACTGGGTAATATTTCTTCTCAGCATTTCCTTGCGAGCATGATCTGAGAAAATAACCTTATTCATAAATCCTCTTAATCAAAAATCATACAAATCCAAAATTAACTTGTTATTGGATACAAATAAACCAAGCCCACAGGCTCAATCCGACTTGCCTTAACCTCATAGACTTTTTGAATCCGTTGTGGTTCGGTAATGATTTCCTGCTCTAATTGCAGCAATCGCTTTTGCCAATGCTTCAAATCAGCATCCAGTTGTCTCTGCTCCTCCGCACTAAATAGCGAAAGCTGTTGGGTTTGGTATTGAGACTGCTGCTGAAGAATGCGATCGCGTTGTTCTTCTAACAATTTCTGCATATCCGCCGCCTCATCTTCACCACGTTTTGTTAAGAGCCGCTTTGCCCTTTCCGTCAAAATCTCAGCCCGATCTTCCAAATGGGGAATTAACTCTTCCACATCTCGCGCCGCATAAGCCTTGAATTGATCTTGATGAGCTTGAGAAACATTACACAATGAAGGTGTGGCTAAAACATCCTCAAGTTCTCGCAAAACATCCTTTTTATCGCCTTCCCCAAGCGGTCTTAATTTTGCCCGACCGCGCAAAGCAGGATCGTTCCATTCCGCCGCCACTGCCACAATTTCATCATGCAACCTCGTGGCGCGATCGCCATAAAGCGACAAACGACCGAGCGCAATTACTTTAGGAATCGTCTCTTTGGTATGGCAAACACAAGCGCGAGTTAACTCGTCATGCAAAAATCCTTGGGATAGGAATCGCCCTAACAAACGCTGTACCAGTCGATGCTCTAGGTGTAAATGCACCACCTCACCATCAAGGGACTGCGGATCGCGGAACACAATCGGGCGGATCGGTGACTCATTGCGCCATTCCCAGAGTTTTTGTCCTTTTTGACGGGGCGATCGCAAACTATCCAAAGCCGCTAACCACGTCGGGTCAGCATTGGCAGCATCTTCAGGGAAATACCAACGGGCAGTATCGGGCGACTTAAGAGCATCTTCGGGATTGATCGCTCCTAGCGGCTGTGCGCCCAATATTTCTAAAGATGCTGATAGAGTTTCGCGAAAATGGCGATCATCTAGGGTCAGCCATTCCCGCGCTTTTTTAAGCATATTTTCTAAATCTTCCTTTTGCTGGCGTAGTTGTTGCAACTCAGGACGACTAATTTCTAACTCTTCGATAATTGCCGATTTTTTAGTTTGACTCTGCTCATCGTTAATGTCAGCAGTATCCGCCTTATCAATCGCCTCTTTGATCGAGTTTTCAGCTTTAGCATCCTTTGCCCAAATCCCACCTTCTAAGAGCTTAGAAATATTTTTCTCAATCACAGGCGACAGACTACCCAACTCCGCTTGGATAGTCTCCGTCTTTTGAACTAGCACCGCTAAAACCCGATCTTCAGGACGCTGTGGCAACACAAAATAATGACAACGCACCTCAGCTTCCCGTTGCAATTTGCGATCGATCCGCCCATTGCGCTGTTCCATCCGACTCGGATTCCAAGGAATATCAAAATGGAATAAATCGGCACAATAGTTCTGTAAATTTATCCCTTCTCTAGCCGCATCAGTGGCAATCAAAATTCGCAAAGGATTATCGGCAGGATCGTGATTGAAAGCTGCTTTAATCGCTTCGCGGCGATCATCACCCATACCGCCATGAAAAGTATCAATCCTTTTATGAGCAAGATCTGAGCCATCGATAGCCGCCTTAATCTGTTCTTCTAAATAGCGTTTTGTATCCGTATATTCTGTAAAGATCAAAACACGGCGATTGTTCCACTTTGCCCCTGCTTGACCAAGATCATGACAGAGATTATCGCGTATCCAAGCAATTAATTTTTTAATTCTTCCATCAGGCTCATAGCGCGATCGCTCGGCAATAGCAGTCATGAGATCGAGTAATTCTAATTCTCGCGCCGAAATATTCTCAGCAACTGCGATCGCTGAAGCCGCTAACATTTGAGCATCTTCTTCCGCCATCACTTCTGTTTCTAATAGTTCTGCGCGATCGTCATCATAATTCAGCGAATCACCAAGCAATGAAAAATCATCATTCAATGAACTTTTCTTAGATGCCCTTTTCTCAATGCTTTTCTCAATGCCTTGCCGATGTACTTTGAGCGTCCGCGCAAAAGCCTCAATCGAAGACAATAATCGCTTTTGCAACGAAATCATCACCAGCATTGCCGATCGCTGTTCTGACTTCTTTGCATCCTTGAGCCTCTGTTCGCGACAAATTCGATATTCCTGCAACAGTCGCGATAGCTCTAGTTCTGGCGCATTCTCTGGCAAATTATCCACCGCGATCGGCAGTACATGACGCTTGGGAAAATCAGTTTCGCCAATTTCACGCAGATCTTTTTTCAGCCGCCGCACCATCACTGCATCTAACAATTTTTTGCCACTTTTGCCACTAACCGATACACCCCGACAAAAACGCTGCGGATCGAGCATTTCTAAAAGTGCGGCAAAACTATTCGAGTGACCATTATGGGGCGTTGCTGATAAAAACAACTTATGCTCAAAACGGGGAGCAATATCACGCAATACTTTTGTCAGTTGCGAGTCGATCGCATAGCGAGAGCTACTAGCAGGAGCCACATTATGCGCTTCATCCAAAATCAGCATACTCGCTGGGTTAAAATCCCCCAGCCACTCCCGCAATCCCACCGCATAGTTTTCATCCCGCAGCAAAGAATGGGAAATAATAAACCGATTATGCAATTGCCAAGGATTAATCCCATAGCCGCGTTCCCGCCGCTTCGTTGCCACAAAATCGCGATCATAAACCGTAAAGATTAGACCAAAGCGCTTTTCCATTTCTTCTTGCCACTGCAACACCACCGAAGGCGGACAAGCAATCACGACTCGGCGAACCTTCTGACGCATCAGCATCTCACGCAAAATCAAACCTGCTTCAATGGTCTTGCCTAAGCCCACATCATCGGCAATGAAAAGAGACACGCGGGGCATTAACAAAGCCTTGCGTAATGGCTCAAGCTGATAAGACTTTACTTCTATACCCGCACGATAGGGCGCTTGAAATAATTTCGGGTCAGTCGATGTCACACAATTCCAACGCAATGTATGCAGATATGCCGAGAATTTCTTCGCTTCATCAAAGCCCCGCCGCGCCACAATATCCCATGTCGAGGCTCCTATCACCTCAGCATCAATCTCCCTCTCCCAAAATACCTGTAACTCTTGCCCCTGAGCATCATCATCTAAGCAAGCGAGTCTAACTGACGTATCTCCCTGCGGCTGAGATGTCACTTCTTCAACTAAATATTGGCGCGATCGCACTCTAACGATTTGGCCCGGCTCTAAACTATATGCCATATAGCTTGTCTTTCACCTATCCCTTTAATTTTAACCAGATTTCAAAATACATCCCAGAATCAATCAGGTTCAGGCACAAAGCAACACTAATGACCGAATAAATACGCATCAAGGTAATACGCCCATCAAGCTTAAGGGAATTGTCGATATTTGCCCAGGAATCTTGCCCCATTGCCCCAAAGAAACATCAAGAAAACTGTGCCGTTTCTCCTAGATCCCATTTAATTAAGTCTAAACTGGTGTAATGCCAAAATAATCGGAATGTTGGGATTTGAACCCAAGACCCCCACTACCCCAAAGTGGTGCTGAAAACTCTTGAAACTCTATTATAGCAAGCATTTCAGGTATTTGCAATAGCTTTTTAGGTCAATTTATTGAGGTTTTTATTGTGGATAGGTTACTTTTTCCCTTGACTATCAACAATATTGTAAGCAAGCTCTTAGCCCGACTGTCATAGTCCTATGGTGAGAAAGCTAGACTCACGACAAGACTAAAAGGCAACCATAGAAAAAAAGTGATGCTGAGTGATAACCCATAAGTATATCTACTTATACTTACTTTTCCTTGTGGCACAACAGTAGATCATGTTTCTTCTATGAGTACTTATACTGAGCAAGGCTTGAGTTAGGTTATTATGCTGCAAATTAAGCTGATCCAATTTTAGATTCGGCTATTTAGGTGTGAGTTTGCAAGAAGTAGTTAAAGCAAGCAATTCTACAGATATTCTCTGCTATAGGTGATAAATAGCTGGTTTAGACGTGGCATAATACAAAAACTCTTTTAACAAAGAGTAAGTAAATGTATTTGATCTTGATCGCCCAAAATGGCAGCTAACACAACTGATTTAGAAAAACGTTTATGGGATGCAGCAGATGAACTCAGAGCAAACTCTGGGCTAAAGTCGTTTCAATATTCTGTACCAGTCTTAGGGCTTATTTTTTTAAGGTATGCTGACTGGAAGTTTTCTAACGTAGAAGAAGAGTTAAAAAGTAAGGGTAGCGGTAGAAGGGCTATTACTAAGGCTGACTATCAAGCTAAGGGGGTAATGTATTTACCAGATGCAGCAAGGTTTTCGAGATTGATAGCTTTGCCAGAAGGTGAAGATATAGGTAAAGCCATCAATGAGGCGATGAGAGCGATTGAGCTTGATAATCCTGCTCTAAATAATGTCTTACCGAAAACATACAATCAGCTAGAAAATCATTTGCTAGTGGAGCTTCTGAAGAAGTTTAGCAGCATTGATATGGGGACTGACTTAGAGGGTGATGCTTTTGGCAAAATCTATGAATATTTTCTAGGTAAGTTTGCCATGAGTGAGGGGCAACATGGGGGAGAGTTTTTTACGCCGATCTCAATAGTTAAGTTAATTGTGGAAATAATCGAACCTTTTCATGGTCGTATTTTTGACCCTGCCTGTGGTTCTGGCGGTATGTTTGTGCAAAGTGCTTTTTTTGTCGAAAGGCATAAGAAGAAACCTAATGCAGAAATCAGTATCTACGGTCAAGAGAAGGTAGATGAGACTGTGCGGCTTTGTCACATGAACTTAGCGGTGCATGGTCTGTCTGGTGATATCAAGGAGGGTAATAGCTATTACGATGATATTCATGAGAGCATTGGTAAGTTTGACTTTGTGATGGCTAATCCGCCTTTTAATGTGGATAAGGTCGATAAAGATAGAATTGAGAGTGACCCTAGATTTAAGGCGTTCGGGTTGCCCAAAGCGGACAATGCTAACTACCTATGGATTCATTATTTTTATAGTGCGTTGAGTCCTAAAGGTCGGGCTGGCTTTGTTATGGCAAATTCAGCTAGTGATGCGAGAGGGTCTGAGCTAGAGATTCGCAAGAAGCTAATTCAATCTGGTGCTGTCGATGTAATGGTTGCTGTTGGCTCGAATTTTTTCTATACGGTGACTTTGCCTTGTACTTTGTGGTTTTTTGATAAGGGGAAAGTTGACACGATCCGAAAGAATAAGGTTTTGTTTATTGACGCTAGGCAAGTTTATAAACAGATTGACCGCGCTCATCGTGAGTTTGAAGCAGACCAAATCGAGCATTTAGCAAATATTGTGAGGTTATATCGGGGTGAAGCGGTTGAGACTGTTAATGGAAGTCAGGTTTTTCTAGATGAGATGTTTCCAGATAATGCTTATGTGGATATTGCTGGTTTGTGTAAGGTTGCGACTATTGATGAGATTGAGGCTCAGGGATGGAGTTTGAATGCTGGGCGGTATGTGGGAGTTGCAGAAAGAGAAGTAGATGATTTTATCTTTTCTGAGAGGTTGGAAGAGTTAAATGAAGAGTTGGAGGTTCTGAATAGTGAGGCTAGAGAGCTAGAAGAAAGAATTTCAGAGAATGTGGTGATGTTATTGGAGGTTAAGTGATGGATTTATCCTCTCGGCGAGAAAAACTATTAGAGATAAGATTAGGTGAATGCCTTAAAGTCAAACATGGATACGCCTTTAAAGGTGAGTTTTTCTCTGAAACAGGTTCTTATATTGTTCTAACACCTGGTAATTTCTATGAAGAAGGTGGATTCAAGACAAAGGGAGTGAAGGAAAAATACTATACAGGCAGAATTCCTGATGGTTTTATCTTGCAAAAAGGAGACTTAATTATTGCCATGACAGAGCAGGCAGATGGACTATTGGGAAGTCCTGTTATTGTCCCAGAAAGTAATTTATATCTTCACAATCAACGATTAGGTTTGATTACAGAAATAGATAAAACTAAGCTTGATAAAAAATTTTTATATTACCTCTTTAATTCTTTGAGTATAAGGAATCAAATTAAATCTTCCGCTAATGGAACAAAGATTAGGCATACATCACCTGAGCGGATATATCAGGTAAAAGCCAAACTACTAAATGTCTGTTCTCAGAAAAAAATAGCAAATATCCTATCAGCCTATGACGACCTCATCGAAAACAACACTAGACGTATCAAGATATTAGAAGAAATGGCGCAGATGCTCTATCGTGAGTGGTTTGTTAATTTCCGCTTTCCTAATCATGAAAATGTCAAAATGGTTGAGTCTGAGTTGGGGTTAATCCCTGAAGGGTGGGAGGTCAAGAAGTTAGGGGATATTGCTCAAGAAGTAAGGCGGGGTGTTAATCCTAATTCAGTTGACCCAGAAACCCCCTATTTTGGATTAGAACATTTACCGCGTAAATCTATTGCTTTATCTGATTGGGGAAAAGCAGGTGATATACAGAGTACAAAGCTTGCTTTTAAGAAAGGTGAAATTTTATTTGGAAAAATTAGACCATACTTTCATAAAGTTGGAGTTGCACCAGTTAATGGGATTTGCTCATCAGATGCAATTGTTATTCAGCCTAAAGATTCTAAATATTTTGCTGTTGTGCTTTCATGTGTATCTAGTGAAGACTTTGTAAACCATGCAACTCAAACTTCGCAAGGAACAAAAATGCCTAGAGCAAACTGGGATGTACTAACGAAATATCCTGTTATATTGCCAACATCAAACCTGCTTCTAAATCAGGTTAATGAATTTATTAATAATGCAGTTCAAAAGATTCAGAATTTAGTGCTAAAAAACATCAATCTCCGCAAAACCCGTGATTTACTATTACCTAAACTCATCACAGGTGAAATTGACGTAGAAAAACTTGATATTGAAACCATAGAAATAGCAGCCTAAACACAATGACAAAGCAACTATCTCCCATATTACATAAACTACAACTCTACATGAAAGAACTTTATGCAGATAGATTGCATAGCCTAG
>JBAXSK010000155.1:0-10231 GCA_037130765.1 Pseudanabaena sp. ELA607 | reverse complement strand
TAAAATTCCCCTCCCTTGGAGGGGTACGCCACAGGCGGGGGGTGGTCAAGTGCTTGTCATGTAACAGAATTATTTGAAATGACTATAGTTATTTTTGCGATTTAGCGGACTCCTATGATTTTGTGGGTTTGCAGGCTAACCCGCCACTGGGGATGACCGAGAATATATTCCACTAAAATGCCGTGATCGCCTTGTTTACCGAGGGCTTCCCATTCCGGCTGAAGATATTTGATAGTGTCTTGGGGCACTAGGTTGGCTTGGGTTTCCGCCCAGACTAAATCTGTGGTATTTTGCACCACAATTTTTAATTCATTGGCGTGGGCATAGGTGCTTTGGTGCGGTGGCTTAAAGGTTTTTGGCGATAGGGTCACCCAATCAAACACACCGCTAAACTGATGGGCCCCAGAAGTTTCTAGATGGACTCGCAAACCTTGAGCTTGCAGCGCCGCAGACAGGGGAAATAAATCATGCATTAAGGGTTCACCACCAGTAATCACCACCATAAATGGCGTGGCGCTGGTGGCGGCGGCAACTAGTTGGGCAATAGTTTGTCTTGGGTGATGCTCTATGGGCCAACTAGCTTTGGTATCGCACCATGAGCAGTGCACATCACATCCCCCCAAACGAATAAAAAATGCATTTGCCCCTGACCAGTAGCCTTCTCCCTGTACGGAGTGAAATGTTTCAACTACAGGATATGTCATGGCATCGGCAACATGGATCATGGTGGATTAATTTAACGATTTAGAATGAAAAATATCTAAAATCAATCTTGAAAGTAACTCAAAACTGATCAATTTACCCTTAACAAACTAAGAATTAGCTGCTGTGGCCAGGTTAATTTTGGGCTAGAAAATTTTAGGCTAAAAAATATGCCAGATAGACATTCATTCATTATAGATAAATCTTTAGGATCGTATGTTTGCTATCCCCATGACCTAAACCAAGGGATTAACCTACGAATAGGCGAAAGAACGCTATCACTATCTAATGCCGTAAAATCCTGAAGCTCATCGGACTAATTCAAGATTATTTGATGAGGCTAAAGCCTTTACTACTTCTTTAAAATTACATTTTCTAGAATTTGTGATAAAACAGAGAACTAAATTTTAGATTTAGCATCTAAATTCTAAAGATTAAAGCAACCAACGCATAATAGATCTTGCATTAACTAAATATCTTATGAAGCGTACTTCTATGGCTCCATTCTTAGGACGCTGTATGGCAGCAATGCTGGCCACCGTGCTATTGAGCAATATTTCTTTACCTTGGGGTATGTCTGGGGCTTATGGTTTAGGGGCGATGCTCCCTAAGCAAGAACGTCCCGTCTCCCAGCGTAACGCCGGTAATAACTCCGACTATACGGCCAGTTTAGCTAAAGATAGTCTAGGCAGTGATGATGTCGCCACACCATCCCTCGAAATATCTAAGTCCCGCCGTCCCCGTAAACCACAAAAACCTTCGCAACCCACCGCAGCAGCCACTAACTTTACCCAAAATGTCCGCAAAACGGTTTTAGCCAATGGTTTAACGGTATTGACCAAAGAGGTGAAAACCGCCCCAGTGGTCAGCGTGCAAGTGTGGTATCGCGTCGGTTCTAGGGATGAAGTCCCAGGGATTACCGGCATTTCGCACCAGTTAGAACACTTAATGTTTAAGGGGACAAAGGAGCGTCCCATCCAGTTTGGGCGGCTCCTGAGTGCCTTGGGTAGCAGTTCTAATGCTTTTACTAGCTCCGACATGACTGCCTATTTTGGCACAGTGGGCAGCGATAAACTCAATGCCATGCTAGAGCTAGAATCTGACCGCATGGTTAATACCCTAGCTGGCGAAGAACAACTCAAAAGCGAACGCACTGTAGTTTTATCGGAACTCGATGGCGGTAATAATAACCCCGGCACCCGACTCTATCGCGCAGTGATGGGGGCAGCCTTTGCGGGTAATTCCTATGGCTGGCCTGTAATTGGCTATCGTCAAGATGTGGAAAATTACAGCGTTGCTGAAGTGCAAGCCTATTATCAGACCTTCTATCGTCCCGAAAATGCCACATTAGTGATTGTGGGTAATTTTGACACCGATAGCACCTTAGATAAAGTGCGCGACACCTTCGGCAAAATCCAAGCCCCACCCAAGCCCCAATCCATTGCACCCCAGGGCAATAAACCTAAACCACCTGAACCGATCAAAGATCGCCCCATTGTGCTGCGTGAACCGGGTAGCGTGGCATTTTTGCAGATGGTTTATCCCAATTTGCCCAAAGCTGGCCATGCCGACAATCCTGCTTTAGAAGTGATGGATATGATCCTGACCACTGGGCGCAGTTCACGGGTTTATCAAAGCCTCGTCGAGCCGGGTATTGCCTCTAGTGCTGGTGGCGATGTGACTAATTCCATTGGTGCAGGTTGGTATATGCTCAGCGCTACTCCCGCTCAAGGTAAATCCACCGCTGAACTAGAGAAGCTTTTATTAGCGGAAGTCACTAAAATTCAAACCAAACCCGTCACTGCTGAAGAACTGGAACGAGCCAAAGTCAATCTAAGAGCGACTTATATCCTGTCAAATCGGGATATTAATTCCCAAGCTTCGCAATTAGGCTATAACCAAACCGTTCAAGGTGATTATCGTTATAGTGATTCTTATCTTAAGGCTGTGGGACAAGTGACGGCTGGTGATGTGCAACGGGTCGCCAAAACCTATCTCTTGCCCGAAAAGCGGGTGGTGGGCTTCTTTGAGCCAACAGTAATTACTGGCAGTGGTAGTACGAGTAATACTGGACCCAATCATAGCGAAGCATTTCGTCCGGGTACTCCGGTGGATCCGGCGGAAGTAGCTAAGTATTTGCCCCAAGATGCCCTCGCTGAAGCCAAGCCCTTACCTAGTTCTCGCTTACCCGAAAAAACTGTTTTAGACAATGGCATTACTTTATTGCTATTACCAGAAACTAGCAGTCCTTCGGTGAGTTTGAGTGGTCACCTCAAAGCTGGCAGTAGTTTTGATAAGCCCGCTAAATCAGGCTTAGCCGGTTTAACCGCCCAAAATATTTCCAATGGCACTAAGGATAAAACCGCTTTGGAGCTAGCCCAAAACCTAGAGAATCGGGGCGTAAAACTCTATCTTGGTGCAGGTCGCGAAGATGTCACCATTAGCGGTGTAGCTCTGAGTCAGGAACTACCCTTGATGGTGGAACATCTCGCGGATTTGTTACAAAATGCCACTTTCCCAGAGCCAGAATTTGCCGTGAGTCGCCGCCGCAATCTGATTGGTTTGCAGAGTGAGCTAGATAGCCCAAGTGCTTTAGCCCGTCGCATCTTCCAATCTACGCTCTATCCTAAAGAGCATCCCTTCGCTTCAATGCGCACTAAGGAATCTCTCACGGCAATCAAACGCCAAGATCTGATTAATTTCTATCGTCAATATTATCGCCCCGACACCCTCACCCTCGCCATTACTGGAGATTTTGACCCTGACAAACTCAAAGCTTTGCTAAATAAAACTTTGGGTACATGGCGTGGCAATGGCCCGAAACCTCAACTGAATTTAGCCAATGCTCCTACTCCTGCTAAGTTAACCCAAGTGGAAAAGCCTCTTTCTGGCAAAACCCAAGCGGTAACTATCATGGGTGTGCCAAGCATTAATCGTTTAGATAAACGGTTTTATGCGGCGCTGGTTTTAAATCAAGTGATTGGGGGGGATACCCTCTCGAGTCGTTTAGGTTCAGAAATTCGTGATCGCAAAGGCTTGACCTATGGCATTTACAGTAGTTTTGCGGTGAGTAAGTCTGTCGGAACTTTTGTTGTGCAGATGCAAACTAATGGCAAAGACACTAAACGCGCTGTGGAAGAAACTTTAGCCCTATTACGGGATGTGCAAAAAAATGGCATTACCGCTGGTGAGCTAGCATTCGCCAAACGCAGTTTAATTAATAGTTTTCCCGTTGAACTAGCGGAACCAGATAGCATCTTAGAAGCCGCTATGAGTGACGAACTGTACGGCTTACCCAAAGGTGATTTCTATCAATTTCCGCAACGGGTGCGATCTGTGACCTTGGCGGAGGTGAATCAAGCAGCGAAAGAATTGATCAAACCGGATCAGTTTCTAGTTGTCTCGGTTGTGCCGCAATAGATGGCGCAAAACCTTTATGGAGCAGGCATTTCACCCGTTCCATAAAGGTTTGATCATTAAGATCTAAATTGCATCAGACCGGAAACTGCTATGACGGGAATACTTGGGGCATAATAAGCTTAAAATCAACATCAAAACCAATACAAAAGTCACGACATCGGTGCATTCCCAAACATCAAGTAATCAAATACCAAAAAATACTGATATGGACTCCACCAAAATCATGTTCCCAATTATGCAATTTATCCGCCGCTTACGTTCAGCCGCGATCATCAGCCTATGGGGAATTGGTTGGGGATTAGTGCTGAATCTCTTGAATTTTGGTTGGTTTAATGCACCAGCATGGGCAAATAACCCCGTTGAGGTGATGCAAGCCATCAACAGCCGGACTTGTGTGGGTTGTGACTTGTCAGGGGCTAATTTGGTTGTCAAAAAACTAGATCGCAGTCAGTTTTTGGGTATTGACTTGCGACAGGCTAACTTGCAGGGCACAAGCCTGAGGTTTTCTAATCTCAATCGTGGGCAGTTTAATCAAGCAAATTTGTCTGGGGCGAATCTCAGTTACAGTCTGCTACGTTTGGCGGACTTACGCGGTGCGAATCTCAGTTACGCCGATCTCACCGATGCCGATCTGTCAGCGGCAATTACAGACGACAAAACTAACTTTGACCATGCGAAACTCTGTCACACAACCATGTCCGATAGTCAGATCATCAACCGAGATTGCCCCTAAACTGCCCCTAAACATTGAGTTGATTAGATATGGGCTTTACAAGAAATTATTACTAATAGCTGTGAATTACCTAAACCGGAAATGGGCGATTTTGCTATTTGACATATTAAAAGCAATTCATCACTCCCCGCCTCCGGCATACTCCTCTAAATGAGGGATGGCAGGTAAAGGATGACGGGGTGCTGCTATTTATTGCCTTAGCTTGCACTCAACATACTCAACATTAAGTTAATGTAACTAATTCAATTGTGTAACGGGCGAGGAGGGACTCGAACCCCCGACCTGCTGATCCGTAGTCAGCCGCTCTAATCCACTAAGCTACACGCCCTTTTGTTATTGCTAGCATTTCAGTTGGTGCAAAATCTCTATTTAGAATTAATTTTCTAGATTTAGTTAGAAACTTAACCGTAAAACTTAATTACTAAATTTTGGTTCGCGACAAACTGATTTATTAACGCTGCGAATGACAGCATAACATAGGTTTTTACAAAAACACAATAGGATCAAAAAAATTTTGAGATTTTTTTTGAGATACTTTTGCCCTGCCTACGCCTTGAAGTTGTCTAGTCGCCCACTCTTGTGCCTAATTGCCGCAGATCTAGAGCAAAACCAGCCACCACTAGATAGGTCTGATCGGCAACTCCGGCGAGTTGGCGCACCAATCGCCCCAGCCGATCCCGAAATAGCCGCCCCAAAGCGTAGGCTGGTACTACACTCCAACCCACTTCCTCCGCCACACAAACCAAGTTGGCCCGGCAGTGGGTCACGGCAGCGATCAATTCAGCTTCTACGGTTTGCCATTGCTGATCGTCAAGATCTAAAAAATTAGCCAGCCAAGTCCCTAAAGCATCCACTAAAACCACTTGGTTAGTGGTCAACTGATTTAAACTCTCGGCAAGCTGTTTCGGTACTTCTAAGGTTTGCCAAGGAGCGACACGCCGCTGTTGATGCTGTTGGATGCGTGCGGTCCATTCTGGATCATCAGGATTATGGGTGGCAGTGGCGATATAAATTAGCTCGAAAAATTCGGGATGTTCCCTAATTGCGCCCTGATTTTCTGAGCGACTCAATATGTTTTGATTTGGTTCTTGATTAGTTTGCTGATTAAAAATGTCTAGGGTAATTGCTTCAGCCCACTCACTTTTGCCGGAACGACTCGGCCCAGTCACAATTATAAACATACGCTCATGGTGAACATTTATGCCCGCCAAAAAAAACAATAATCAATCCTATTAGATTTAGCAGCAATTGTGAATTTTAAATATAAGTTAATTATTAAAATCAGCATAAAAGTCTGTTGACTAAAAAATGATTGTAAAACTAACCCAGTTAGGTAGCTACAAAGAATTTTTTTGGTGTGGGTACTTGTTATCAATTACAAGCAAATAATTACGGTCGAATAATTGTCAGCAAGCTTAATTGTTGTAATTTGTAGCTTCAATAACTAAATCTAATTAACATCGCGATATATCTTATTGTTAAAGATCTCCCCCATGGATTAAAAGCTGTTTTTTGTGGGTTGGATTCGGCAAATTCTGTAACTTGTCTGCATGACAATTTTATTGATCAGTTGTAGTTTCTAGCTAGTGAAGTAGATGGATAGTTATCAAAAAACCGTATTAATTGTTCAACCTTCTAAGCATCAAGCACAGGTGTGGCAATCTGCTTTAACATCCCAAGGTTTGTCTGTGATCTTAGAAACATCTGATGTGGACTTAATGATTATGTTAAGTCAGATGAAAAATTCGGGATTAAATCTGCCAGACTTGATCTTACTTGATTTAGCCGCCAGCAAGGCTAGTCCTTATGTTTTTTGTCGGTGGTGCCGCGATAACTATCCTGATTTAAGTGTTGTACTTACTAATGCTGGACAAAAATCAATTTCAGAGCCAGAAAGAGATTGGGCTGTTTACCAAGGCGCACAGGATCTCTTACCCGGTTTTCAGCGAGAAACTTTATTGACTGGTGTCGTAGACGCAACTAATCGTGTGCTAGAAGTGATGGGTTTGCCTCCATCTCGCCAAGATAAGCTAATTCAAGTTTTATTTGCGATGACTGGTAATAGCAATGCTAGTAGCAATTCTTCAGTTAATTCATCATTAAGTACACCTAGCAATAGTGATAATTCTGGCAGTACTAGTGGTTTTGCGCCAACGGCTACTCAGCCTACGGGATCAGCAAATTACCCCAGTCGAGCAGAGCCACAAAAACTACCCGAAGAAAATAAGCCTGATGATGACACTAATAAACGTCAGCGGCGTTACCGGGGCAGTTCTTATTAAGATTTATGTATTATTAAATCCTGAGCAATCCTTGGCTTGCCTAACAGCCCAATTATGAAAATTAGGTTAATTTCAGGATAACTAAATTATGGATCAACGGAGAGAGAGGGATTCGAACCCTCGGAACTTTTGGTTCACTCGATTTCAAGTCGAGCGCATTCGACCACTCTGCCATCTCTCCAAAGTATGTTCCATCTTAAACCACAATGCCCTGATTTGTCACCCCTGTGATGATTTATTCCGCTGAATTATGGTCAAACCAGATTAAAGATCTCAACTACTGGGGCTAATGCTGCGGCTAAAATAGACATTAATAGAGTCATGGCTATTTTTTGTTCATCCAGTTCAAAAGTTATTAGTCTATTGCAAAAGTTAGCCCCGTTTAAATTATGTCCCAAGCTATCCGCCGCCGTTCTGCCCGTAGTCCCCAATGGCGACAAATTGCCGATAACTGGGTTCTCACCCCTGCCGCACCTAAAGCGGTGATTCATTTCTTAGGGGGGGCTTTTTTTGCTGCTGCCCCACAGGTTGCCTATCGTCGCGTATTGGAGCAACTGGCCCATCATGGCTATGTGATTGTGGCTACGCCCTTCCTAAATAGTACTTTCGATCATTATCAAATTGCGCGGGATGTGTATCGAGCATTTCGGGCAGTGCGGCAGGAAATATTTCTCGATTATTTTCCGGTGGTGGGAATGGGGCACAGTATGGGTTGTAAAATCCATCTTTTGCTCAACTGTATGTATGGGCAAAAAGAAGCCCAAACCCGCAGCGGTAATATTTTTCTAGCTTACAATAACTATAGTGCAAATCGTTCCATTCCATTTTTTAAAGAAATTAGCCAAAACTTGCGTGAACTGAGTCAGAATATCAAAGACGATATTGGTCGTAATTTAATTGAACGCAATCTCACCGAAGTAGAATTTACCCCTTCGCCCTGTGAAATGGAAAGCCTAATTGCGGCAAAATATAGCATTGAACGTAATTTATTAATCAAATTCGTCAATGATGATATTGATGAAATCCCTACCCTGTCGCGATTACTAGATTTTAAATTTCCTAATAGTACTACGGTTAAGTTTCTCAATGGGACTCATCTAACTTCTATGGGCATCGATGTCAATTGGCAAACCGGAGATAGTTTCTCGCCCCTTGATGCCCTAGCGCAATGGTTCAAGCAGGAAGTACATAAGGATAATGAGCAATTAGAACGGGTTTTGTTACAATGGTTACGGCAGAATTTAGCCCCATAATTGAGAACTTTACTAATCAGAACTTGACTATCATGAAGCCAGAGCTACACATTTCTTGGCATGAATATCATCAACTGATCGAAACCCTTGCTAGCCAAATTTACCAGTCTCAATGGCAATTTGACCAAATTCTCTGCCTTGCTCGTGGCGGGTTGCGCATTGGTGATATTCTCTCCCGTTTATATAAAGTTCCCTTAGCCATCGTCGCGGCAAATTCCTATGTGGATCATCAACGCCATGACCTTACGTTGTCCCATAACATTACCATGACTGCCCCCAGCCTAGGGCACAAATTGCTGGTTGTGGATGACCTTGTAGACTCAGGCATAACGCTCCAAGCTGTCCAAACATGGCTTCATCAGGAATTTCCCCAAACCCAAACGCGCACTGCTGTCCTTTGGTACAAAGCTCAGTCCATTATTAAGCCGGACTATTTTGTAACTTACCTAGATCAAAATCCTTGGATTCATCAACCCTTTGAAAAATACGAAAATATCCATCCTCGCGACCTGCGCCCCAAAAATTTGTGACCATGATTGCTCTAGTGGTGATGGTGATGTTCATGGGGTAGATCCACTGGCGGAACGACATCCTGACAATGCTCACACATCCCAAAAAATTCTAGGGTGTGATAATAAATCTTGAAATTATAACTTTTATGAATTTCTTCGCCAAATTCGCGCACCGGACATAAGTCCATTGGTAATGATTTGCCACAGCGCAAGCAATTCAAATGATGGCGATCGCTGGGAATCTTGCTATAAACTGTTTCTCCATTAGGCAAAATTAGCGCTCTAATTGCTGCCTGTTGTTTTAGGGTTTCGAGAGATCGATAAACCGTAGCCAAGCCAATCCGACTGCCCTGTTGCCGCAAATTGGCATAAATAGTTTGGGCAGATAGAGGCTGCTCACCATCTTGGAGCAAACTCAAAACATCTTGTTGATTACGGGTAAGTTTGCCCTTCATGGAGCGCAATATAAGAAATATTCATCTCCGATTTTAGGTGATGATTCTACGCTGCAACCGCTGCCATTATAAAAGTTACAACGATCCCCCTCAATCCCCCTTAAAAAGGGGGATTGAGGGGGACCAGGGTGGGATCTAAACTTACTTTTAGTAGCAAAAACCTAAAAACAAGTCATAACAATTACCAAAGACGGGGCTTTTTGGTTGGGCTGGCTATATTGTTGACTCGATTGACTTGACTAGTGCTACTAATACTACCGTTAAGCTTGCTCGCCGATGCCCGCACATACTTCACCACATTTACATAAGATCTACCGTTAGACTCGTAAATTACATCGGTTCTGAGGTTATTACGAAAATCATTTAATCCCTCAATCTTAGCTAGGGGATCATGATCGGGTTGGAGGGTATAAATCATGCTGGCAGCATTGCAAGGTTGTTGCTCATTAGTTACTCCACACAAAACTCTCATGGGTACTTGTTCTTCAGATTGTCCGGGCAAAGGTTTTGGCGTTACCCACCCGTGGGTAATCAGATTGAGCCGACCTTCTTGATAAAATGTTTGTAATTTCTGCGACACAATTTGACAGCGCTTTTGAGGCGGGTAGCGATCAAAACGGTCATATTGCCATTCAATCATCGGCACTACTGATTGAGATGACGAGGGGGGAATCACCACAGTGAAATATTTATCACCCCTTTGCTGACATTCAAACTTACTAATAACCTTACTGGCATCTACATATTTTTCATTGTCAACTTCTTTTTCGGCGGAGGCGGCAAACTTGGCTGATGGAGTCATGGCAATAGTGGCAAGAGATACCGCTACCCCCACACTAAACGCAATTTTGGCTAATTTCATTAATTTGGCTCG
>JBAXSK010000154.1:0-10265 GCA_037130765.1 Pseudanabaena sp. ELA607 | reverse complement strand
GCTGAGAAGCCCACCCTATACTCGTCCGCGAGTTAGGGCTGGGAGTCGTCACGCAGGCATGAGCCAATATTACGTTCATATATTCTTGAAAGAAAAACTCCTTTACAAAGATGAGTATGAAGTTATACTCTTTTGTCGCACTAATTTTCCATATAGCGATATGGGATTTCAGCCGCAGAAATGTACTATTGATAAAGTAGATTTTTACAACTTCTATATACCGCCGAGTTTTTATGCTTTGATAAAGATAGATCGAAAATCTTTGCCAAAACAATACGAACAATTTTCTCTCAAAGAGACAAAACTAAAAGAAAACGTGGCTGTCAGGTTGAATATTAATTTCCAATGGCACAGCATTAGGTTCGGCTTGCATGGCAAAAAGAATTGCATCCGCAGCGGTTTCTGGGCGTAACATCTTGGTGCGATCAACCTTTAAACTGACCTGATCCCAAAATGGTGTATCGATGCCGCCAAAATAGAAAATCGTGGTACGAATCCCCCAGCGGCGCACTTCTTCCGCCACACATTTAGTCATGCCCACTGCACCAAATTTAGACCCACAATAAGCCGCCGCCATAGACATGGAATGTTTGCCCAAAATACCAATCACATTGCATAAATGTCCAGAGCGTTGGTCTTTCATGGCATTAGCCGCCGCTTGTAGCACATAAAAATTCCCTTTCAGATTGAGATCAATCATTGCATCTAGGTCGGCGGGTTCGAGCTTATTAAATTGCTTCATGATCCCCGCACCAGCCACATTTACTACCACATCAATTCGCCCAAAATGTTGCAAAGCGGCTTGCATCAGGGCTTCAGACTGCTGCGGATCGGTAATATCGGCGGCGCAGTATCGGATCTCTGTAATGTTTTCTGTAATATTTGTGGTAGTGGCAATCAAAGCAGTCGCTAAAGCCTCTAACTTATGGCTAGAACGTCCTGCTAGGAATAGTTTTGCCCCAGATAATGCCAATTTATGACTCAATGCGCTACCAATGCCGCCAGTTGCACCGACGATCACCACTACCTTGCCTTGCATTACTTTACATTCCTTGATATTTCTTTACATATCGTTATTTTATGTTAATCCTTAGGGTTAGGGTCTAGGGGCTTAAGGGGGAGATTTTCTTCAATGGGAGCATCTGCGCCATAGTCAATTTCGTCTTGCTTACGGAATTTGATGAATTCATCTTGAGATAAGTCGGTCGGAACGTCAGCACCATAATCAATTTCTTCTTGCTGACGGAATTTGATAAATCCCTCTTGAGGCAAATCAGGCGGGGCATCAGCGCCATAGTCAATAGATTGATTATCTGCATTGACATTAAGCAAACTCGGTTGACCAATTACGGCTTCTTCATATTGCTTGCGATCAGATTCGATCAAAATTGGCAACCTCGCCCAGCGGGTTACTTGCCAAAAATAAGCTAATAAACCACCAGCAATCAACGCTACGGTTGCCCACTTCAGACCATTGCGCCAAATCGCCCGACTTTGACTAGTTTTGTCAGTTTCCACCCGTTCCTTAATTTGCTCTTGATTTTTGTCAATTTGCTCTAGAATGCGCGTTTTCTGTTCTTGGGGATTATTGAGATTGGGGCGTTGATTCCCTGGTACAGGCAAAGACCTTAACACATTGCGAATTTCATCATCAGTTTTTGCGGCATTCAAACGCTCATTGAGTTGCCGCAGCGGTTCATTTTGCTGAGTGCTTCTGGCAATAATTTCACTATGACGAATCTCTTGCACCCGAAAACTATTCACAATAAATAAGGGAGCCGATAGGAATGTTAAAATCGCAAATAGAAATATCGCCCAGTTCAGCACCTTAAGCAGTATAAATTCCCAACGGAAGCGATGGGCTTCTTCTCCGGCGAAGATCAACACCGGAGCCATCAGCACGACAGGTAACCGCTCAATAATTTGGCCAATAGTTTCAAATTCCCACAGAGAGTTAGTGAATTTTAGGGGAATCAGTAACGAAGCAGAGTCAATCAGAAAGAATAGAACAAAGCTGTAACCCAAAAAACGCATTAACAGAAGGGTTTGCTTACCTAGGGCATACATTGTTGCCTGAGTCATGGATCTAAAATGATGATTTATTGGGTTGCCATGACTATATATATCAGGGTTTGGCTAAGCTAAAGTGAAGAAAATATTGGTTATGCTGCATCATGCCAAATAATGCTAAACATTATGATTTCATGCCATTAAGATGCATTCATCAGCCCCTGATCATCAAGCCCCTAATAATCTCAGTAGTCACAGTCTCAGCGGTCATAATCCCAATTATGAACTAATGACTATTGAAGCAGTACAACAGATCCTAAACCGTTCTAGAGCTTCAGTTTATCGTTATGCCAATACGGAGCCAGATACGCTTAATCTGCCCTATAACCCCAAAAAGCTAAATCCTGAGTTACGCCATGATCATCAAGAAGCCCTACGGTTTCATCCTAATGAAGTGGCCCGATTTGCCAGAGATATACTGCAACTCAAGCCGGTGATTATCCATGCCCAAGAGTCGCCAGAAAGTCTCAATACACGGCTTTTACAAGAGATTTTGCAAGAATTACGCACCCTAAACGCCCAAATTGCCCGATTAAATCCCCCTAATTAATTCCCCTGATTATGCAGGTACGATAGGCAGCAGATGCTTGCTCCTTAAAGGGTTGGGGATCCACATCTAGGCACAATCAAACCAGAAAATTCTGGATCTGAGCTATCTAAGCTAAAAGATCCCCCTAAGACAATCTATGACTAGAGCAATTTAACGATATAGTTGTCTATCGTAGGATGTAGTTTCTGTACTGTCGTGCTTGATCGATTAGTATCCTTGCAGATGGCTTTGAGTCCATCGGTGGGTAACGCCATTTGCCAAAATCGGTGAGTTGTCAAGTCCGTAAGTAAAGTATTCGAGCCATTTCGTCCTGTCGATGAGTAGTCTTGATATTTTTTTGATAAAGCTTTCTAAATATGGTCACCTTGCCTAATACGGGAATCGCAGCGGAGCTAAACCCAGATTACGCCCTTAATGCTTATAACTACGATCTGCCCCCAACACAGATTGCTCAAAATCCTGCGGTTCCCCGTGATCACTCCCGATTATTACACATCAGCCCTGATCGGCAATTGCAGCATCACCAGTTCTATGATCTGCCCCAATTTCTACGGGCGGGGGATTTGCTTTTATTAAATAACACTAAAGTGATTCCAGCGCGGATGTTTGGTACCAAACAATCTGGGGTGGCGGTCGAAATTTTGTTAATGGAGCCAATGGGGGCAAATCGTTGGCTGTCTTTGGTCAAACCGGGTAAACGTTTGCCCATCGGTAGCACGATTGTTTTTAATGAAAATGTCACTGCCACCGTTGAAGGTATCGATCCCGCAACCCGTGCCCGAGAACTGCAATTTCATTTGCCTGACCACACAGATTTACTCAGTGTGATTGATCAGTTGGGACAAGTGCCATTTCCGCCCTATGTTACCGCTTCTGATGTTTTGTCAGAACAATATCAAACGATTTATGCAAAAGTCCCTGGTGCAATTGCGGCTCCGACAGCGGGACTACATTTTACGGATCAGCTTTTTGCCCAACTGGAGGCAATGGGCGTACAACGAGATTTTATCACTTTGCACGTCGGTTTAGGCACATTTCGCCCCGTGGAAACCGAAAATATTACGGAACACATCATGCATAGCGAATGGCTGTCTGTTTCAGCGGAGGTAATTGAGAAAATTAGAACCACTAAAGCCAATGGTGGGCGGGTGATTGCTGTGGGTAGCACGGTGGTTAGAGCCATTGAAAGCGCTAAGATGCAGCCTTTTGAAGGGAAAACCAATTTAATGATTTATCCTGGTTACCAGTGGCAGGTTTTAGATGGCATTATTACCAATTTCCATTTGCCTAAATCTACTTTGCTGATGATGATGGCGGCATTTTTAGGAGAAAATGGTCGTGAGTTTCTGTTGTCAACCTACGATGTTGCAATTAATGGTGGTTATCGCTTTTATTCGTTTGGCGATGCTATGTTAATGTGGCGTGGTAACTGATTGCTGATGACCAATTCCCATTTTTGATGTAACCCATCTGATTTAAACAATATGTTTAAGAACTTATCGTTAACGGTTCGACTCAGAAGCGCCTTCTTATTTATGGGATTAATTATCCTGATCGTAGCTTTGTTGGGTTTAAACACAGTGTGGCAGTTAGGTGGGGCGATTGACACCCTCGGCAATAATTCCCTGCCTAGTGTCTTGGGATTATGGAAGATCAATGAAGGACAAACTCAAATCCAATCATCCGAAAGATTATTAACGAATATCCGTTTAGATGCTAATGCTAGAGCCGCAGAACTTAAACGGATTGATAATGCATGGAACCAAATTGATGAAGGGTTTAAACAATATGAGCCGACTCCGCGCAGTCCAGAAAAAGAGAAAGTTTATAAACAATTGCTCAAAAGTTGGGAAGCTTGGAAGCAAGGACATAAGGAGTTTATGCGTTTAGTGCAGGATTTTGATAAATTGGGCATTTCCAATCCCGTAGCTAAACAACAAGACCTTTTACAACAGGGCAAAGAACTGAATAGTCCTGAAGTAATTGCTACAAAGAATGCAATTAATTTATTTAATCAAGTGTTGGAAAAATCTAAAGCCAATGAATCTACTTTTATTGAGGCAACTAAATTTATCTTAGAAGATATTAAAATAAATGAAGATTTTGGCCGTGCCGCCGTTAATAATGGCATGACATTGATTAGAAACAGCACAATTTGGTCTATTTTAGGACTATTAATTGGCCCAACGACTGCCATATTATTTAGCCTATATTTCGTGAATATGATTACGAAACCTCTGGGGGTCAAAATTGCTGGTGTAGTTAATGTTGCCCAAAAAATTGCCGCCGGAGATTTATCAATGGAAATCCCACCGACTCAAGGGCAAGATGAAATTGGGCAATTGCAGCAGTCATTTCGTTTAATGGGACAAAATTTATACGCTCTAATTCAAAAAATCCAACAGTCAGGGATTCAGATTACTACTTCCACTACCCAGATCGCTGCTTCAGGAAGGGAATTAGAAGCAACGGTGACGGAACAGGTGGCTGCGACGAATCAAGTCTCGGCAACAGCCAAAGCAATTGCATCTACTTCGGAACAACTAGTACGCACCATGCAATATGTGGAACGAACTTCGCAACAAACTTCTATAGATACTTCCCAAAGCCAGCAAGAACTAGCGCACATGGAAAATACGATGCGTCATTTAGCTAGTGCCACTGGGATTATTTCCGGCAAATTGAACACCATCAGCGAAAAAGCGAGTAATATCAACAGCATTATTACCACAATTACCAAGGTGGCAGATCAAACTAATTTACTTTCTTTAAACGCAGCCATTGAAGCTGAAAAAGCTGGAGAATATGGCACAGGATTTGCTGTGGTGGCGCGGGAGATTCGCCGCCTAGCCGATCAAACGGCGGTGGCAACCCTCGATATTGAAGCGATGGTACGGGAAATGCAAACCGCTGTGAGTACTGGCGTGAGTGAAATGGATAAATTTACGACCGAAGTAGAGCGCGGCGTGGATGATGTAAGGGCTATTAGTCATAAACTAGATGCGATTATTCAACAGGTGCAAGCTCTTAATCCTCAGTTTGAAGATGTGGGACAGGGTATGTCGGCCCAAGCGGAAGGAGCCAGACAAATTAGTGATGCGATGATTCAAGTTAGTGAAGCTTCGATGCAGACGGCGGCGGCTTTGCGGGAGGTGAATCACGCTATTAGTCAGTTAAATGATGCGGCTCAAGGAATGCGTCAAGAGGTGTCTAAGTTCCGTTTAAGTGCTTAGGGTATTGAGCTTTTCCAGCAGTTGGTAATCTGATTGAATATAGATATAGCACAACCCCGTCAGGCTTTGCCTGCCACCCCTCCAAGGGAGGGAAATTACAGAAGATTAAAATTCCCCTCCTTTGGAGGGGTACGCCGTAGGCGGGGGGTGATCACGTGCTTTTAATGTGCCAAAATAATTTTAAATGACTATAATACGCCAAAAATTACATCTCATCACCTCTTGCCGTTACCGTCAAACCATCAACAATCACCGATGGTACTTGCAAGGAACCCTGCCATTGACTATCATTACCAATCCCAATGACTTGCTTGAGGGCTTTATAGGCATTACCAGCTAGCATACTATCCTTGATGCGACCCATGATTTCGCCATTATGAACGCGATAACCCAGTTCGATATTCATCGCAAAATCTCCCGCAATCGCAGCTCCATTACCCATTAACTGCTCCACAATAATGCCGTCTTCCATAGTCGCCGCTAAGGATTCTAAAGATGGCGCAATTAGATGAGAACTTGTCGCAGTTGCTTCCACAATTAAATTAAATAAACCTGGTTGGGGATAAGTACCCAAATCGCCCCGAAAACCATTGCCTTTGGCTTGAATCCCTAATTGTGATGCTTCGTGGGTAGTGCGTAAATCCCCATAAAATCCTTGTAATTTGCCTGCGGCAATCCAATTATAGGCACTAGTAGGCGTACCTTCATCATCAAATGGTGTACCATAAATGCCTATCTCAGGATCTTGACGCAAGTTCCAACAGGACGCGATCACAGTTTCCCCTAATTTATCCAGCCAAGGCGAAGTTTTTTGTTGTACTTGCTTCCCATTCATGCCATTGGCAACCACGCCCCAGAGCAAATCCGCCGCTTTACTGGTAATTAAAACTGGTAAATGACCTTGAGGAGCGTCTACATTCTCTTTTGCCCAATGCAGAGAGCGTAGTAGCCTTTGTACCATCTGGTCTGGGGGCAACTGATCCCGTGCCGCATCAGCTTCCCAAATCGCCAAAAAATCATCACCCCGAATCCATTCTGCACCGATGGAACCACTAAAGTTGCTATCACTATAACTACAGTCTAAACCGTAGGAATTAATCAAGCGCATGGTTTCGGATGTATAGTCCCATGAGGCATTACAAATTGCTTCGGGAATAGCTGCTAAAATAGCATCAATAGCGCACTCTCCCCATTCGATCATGGTGCGGATTCTCTCAGCATCAGAGTTACTTGCACCTAAGGAATTTCCCTTATTAGCATAATTATCATAGGAAAGATTTGAGTATTGCTTTTGCAGATAAATTTCTTCAGGATTGTTAAGATCGCTCAGGCTCAGAGCTTTGGCAATTAAAACTTGTGGATCATATTCACCATAAGCAGTGACCAGTCCGGGCTTACCATTGTGCCAAAGTCGTAAACCAATGCCCGTAGATTCAATAGTTTCTAATTGCTTGAGCCGATTGGACTCAAAGGTAACCGGATGGGACAGAGAAGAAGAAACATAAACTTCTACGGCTTCAGCACCGGAATCTAGGGCTAGGTCTAGCAAAGATTCGGCAACGGGTGTTAGTGCCGAAGGAGTAGCATCAGTCATAGGAATTTCTCAAATAGAACTAAGTTACATTGATTTCAGTTACACTGATTATTGCAGAGATGATTAGATTAAATCAATCCTAGACTAATCATCATTAATCATACAGCGGATTCGGGATTTATGAGGTGCAGTAACAGCAATGGGTAAACCAATTTTTGAGGTGCGCAGGATTAATTAATTGAAGTGCAATTTTAATCAATCCATCCACACCAGATGCAGTAGTTTGGGAAAATAGTCGCAGAAATGCTTGCAACTGTGACCACCAATGCTCAATGGGATTAAATTCGGGAGAATACGAGGACAAAAAACACTTTGAAGGCAGCACTATCCATAGAACCATTGAGCGTCATGACTACCAACACCTTTTTGAGACTGATGCCCCCAATCACACTCACTTTTGCGCCTCGGTAATAGGGCTTAAAGTTATAGACTCTGCTGCCGCGATGGGCTTCTGCCATGATTTCGCGTCAAACCCAATAGAACCCCCATTTTATCCAGAAACACAAGGTTTTCTGGGGCGATGTCTCTGACTTTGCTTTTAGCAACACCAAATTGAGCCGCTACTTTCCTGACCTAGGTATCTCCTCTGTCGTAACCATTGACTATTTTTTCCCGCAAATCAATCGAGTAGGGGTTCATCCTAATTCTTCATACATTACAGCACTTTCGAGGCTGGTGAGGCACACTTAGCGCTTGTTTTATAAGGTTTTCAGCCCTTGGACTGTAACTCACAAAGGCAAAAAGTGCTGTATATCTTCTAGTGTGCCTCATACTTCTCGAAAGTGCTGTATTTGAGCTATGTTTAAAGTGAACTTAGGGCAATGTAATTACTTATGGCTCGTCAAATTTCTTTCCATCACAGCGTTAGTGTAGAGCGTCAAGTATCAATCCCTATGCGGGATGGAGTCTGCCTCACCGCTGATGTCTATCGCCCCAAGTCCGCAGGAGATCAATTACTGCCTGTGTTGTTGATGCGGTTACCCTATGGGCGGGCCATTGCTTCGACGGTGACCTATGCCCACCCTAGCTGGTATGCCCATCAAGATTATATCGTGGTGATTCAAGATGTGCGGGGCTGTGGTACTTCAGGGGGGGATTTTGAGCCTTTTCGAGCCGAATATGAAGATGGCTATGACACCGTGCGCTGGTGTGCCGAGGAGTTGGCTGGCTCATCAGGTAAAGTGGGAATGTATGGTTTTTCCTATCAGGGGGTGACGCAGTTTCAAGCCGCAGTAATGCAGCCGCCGGGTTTAGTTACTATTTGTCCAGCCATGGCCACGGCGGATTTATATCATGGTTGGTTCTATTTTGGCGGCGCAATGTGTTTAGATTTTGATCTAACTTGGGCGTTGCAACTAACCCAAAATCGGGCCCAAGTACTCAAGCAGGAACCCACTGCTACCAAGATTTTCCAAGCCCAGCAACAAATTACCTCGTGGTTGCATTACACACCATTAAAAGAACTGCCCCCCCTCAAAGACGAGCCATTGGGACAATTTTTCTTTGATTGGATTAGTAATTCTCAACCCAATGCCCCCTATTGGCAAGAATTAAATCCCTTGAGTCGTTTTGACCATTATGATTTGCCAGCATTGCATATTGCGGGGTGGGCTGATTTATTTATTGAAGCTACCATCGCCACCTATGATGCTGCCTGTCTCGCCACACCTCAGCCCCAGCATTTAATCGCCGGACCTTGGCAGCATATGCCTTGGGTACAACAGGTGGGAGAGTTAGACTTTGGTGCGGGGGCAGCTTCGCAAATTGATCGCTTACAGGTGGCATGGTTTGACTATTGGTTAAAAGGCATAGATCAAGGGGTAATGGCAGCCTTAGAAGCCGGTACAACAGCATTGCCCCATCGTTCCGTCCAATTATTTTTAATGGGTGAGAACTGCTGGATTAATCATGCCGCACCCACGGAGTCAGCTTTACCCCATGCTAAAGAGTCCATTACTATGGATGAGCAATTAACTTTCTATTTGGCGGATGATTTCCGTTTAGAATTGGAACCTGTGGCAGAGTCAGAAACCTTGCCCGATATTTACACCTACGATCCACGGATTCCCACGCCTAGCACTAGCTATGGCTTCTACGATCAGCGCCCCTGCCAAAATCGTTGGGATATTCTAGTATATCGTAGCGGTATTTTGACTAAACCTCTAACAGTAGTCGGTATTGCCGAATGTACTCTCTATGCTGCGACCACTGCGGTAGATACCGATTGGGTAGTAAAATTACTCGATATTTATCCCGATGGACGGGAGATGCTGGTGAGTATGGGCGTAGTGCGCGGTAGTAAAGTGCAAGCAGTCACCCCAGACGAAATTCTCAAATATGTGATTCCCTTACGCCCCACAGCCCAGGTCTTTGCCGCCGGACATCGTTTAGGCTTAACGGTGGCCAGTGCCGCATTTCCTTTGATTGAGCGCCATAGTAATACTCTAATTAGCCCCGATGCGGTAATTGTGAGTGAATTTGTCGAAGCCACGCAACAGATTCATCACAGTGAGCGCTATCCTTCGCAATTGCGTCTCCCTGTAGCAGATGTAGATTAATTCTGGTATTTGGATAGAGTTTAAGAAAGAGTAAGAGTTCATTGATTCCTTTACTCATGAACTTTTACCTTAAAGAAACTTAAATAACTCATGTTACGCAGAAGGTTATAAGACCCTCACCCCTAGCCCCTCTACCAAAAAGCTACGGTGTACACACAAGTCCAAATTGTGCGATCCCATCCCGAATGCCCTGCAATAAATTGCGGGCTAAAAGCTAAAACCCGTTGAAACGGGTTAAATTCCAGAATTTAGTCAGTTTT
>JBAXSK010000153.1:0-10287 GCA_037130765.1 Pseudanabaena sp. ELA607 | reverse complement strand
TTCCTTTTTTTTTCAATTATATCTTGTCCGCTTTGCTCCGAAAACTGCAATAACTCTCGCAAAAATCGAATTGTTTCCACTGACTCCCGCAATTACAGTCAGAGCCGTAAACCTATCCCCTATTCACAAAGATCCCTTTGATCGTCTAATTATCGCCACTGCGTTAGAATATGGTGCAAAACTTGCCAGTGTTGACCAACTATTTTCTAAATATCCTGAACTTGAGAATTGCTTAATGTAAAAGAGATGTTGTGGCAAAAACAAGGGCAAGTATCGCGATGAGCGGAAAAGATGCCCACCACTTGCCCTAATTCTTCAAACTAGGAACTCCCGTTATCTAGCAAATAACCACTAAAAATTACCTGATAGAGCATCAATACAACGCTCGCAAATATGAGGGTATGTTGTGGATTTTCCCACAGCGGTGGAATAGTTCCAACAACGAGCGCATTTTTCGCCATCCGCAGGCACTACCGCAATTTCTAAACCCTCAGCTTTACCCACAAAAGTACCTTGATCCGTGGGAAAACTGTTGACTACAGCCACTTGGGAAGCCAGCAATAAATAACGTAACTCGCTATCTACGGATGTTACCGTTGCGGCTAAATCACTATCGCTAATGAGTAAATAAACCTTAGCTTCTAGAGAAGAGCCAATCAGTTTGCCATTACGAGCTTGTTCCATTACCTTATTTACTTCATTACGCACTGTGCGTAAAGCTTCCCATTTACTGCCTAAATCCGGTTGATGCCAAATCTCAGGTACAGCTACCCAACCTGATTGGAACACTGACTTATGAACCACTGTATAGGGTAAATGCTGCCAAATATCTTCCGCAGTGTGGCACATTACCGGCGCAATCATTTTACTAATTGCTTCGAGGCAATGCATCAACACTGTTTGACAGCTACGACGACGTAAAGCATTAGGGGCACTGATATATAAACGATCCTTGGCAATATCGAGATAGAAGTTCGATAAATCTACGGTACAAAAATTCTGAATGGTCTGGAAGAATTTAAAAAATTGGAACTCATTAAAAGCTTCGGTAATGTCAGTACAAACCTGATGCAGTCTTTGCAGTAGATAACGATCCACCTCTGGCAAATCAGCATAGGCGACCGTATGCTCTTCCGGTTTAAAATCATAGAGATTACTCAAAAGGAAGCGAGCCGTATTGCGAATCTTCCGTGATACATCAGCCATCTGCGCCAAAATGGTGCGCCCAATGGGAACATCACCGCTGTAGTCCACACTAGCCGCCCACAACCGCAACACATCGGCTCCATAGGCGGGATCTTTCTTCTGATCTTTGCCACCATTGATAATCATCATTGGATCGACGATATTTCCCAATGACTTACTCATTTTCATTCCCTTCTCATCCAAGACAAAACCGTGGGTCAACACCGTTTTATAAGGGGCATAACCATTGGTAGCCGTGCTAGTGAGTAAGGAAGATTGGAACCACCCACGATGTTGATCAGAACCTTCAAGATACAAGTCGGCGGGATAGTTCATGGCATAGGGCACAAGTTGGGAATTATGCAACTCACCGCCCAAAACCCCAGCCCATGAGGAACCAGAGTCAAACCAGACATCCATCGTGTCCGTACCTTTGCGATAATTACGACCATTATTACGGTAACTGGGCGGTAATAATTCTGCTACTTCCATTTCCCACCAAGCATCAGAACCATGTTGACGCACAATCTCACGCACATGATCGATGGTTTCTTGATTGAGCAAGACTTCCCCAGTTTCAACATCATAGAAAACCGGAATAGGCACGCCCCAAGTCCGTTGCCGTGAAATACACCAATCGGAACGCTCTTGCACCATTGAAGTGATGCGATTTTGTCCCGTGGCAGGAATCCATTGCACTTGACCGATGGCAGCTAAAGCCGCTTCACGGAAACCATCTACCGAAGCAAACCACTGCTCGGTGGCTCGTAAAATCACCGGTTTTTTGGTGCGCCAATCGTAAGGATATTTATGGTTATAAGCTTCTTCTTTGAGCAATGCACCAGATTCCTGTAAAGCTGTAATTACCGCTTCATTGCCTTCTTTTAGTACCGATAAACCAGCAAATTTCTCGCCTGCTTCTGGGGTAAAAATGCCCTTGTCATCCACAGGAACCAAGATGCCTAAACCATATTTGCGCCCAATGAGAAAGTCATCTTGACCATGACCAGGGGCGGTATGCACCAAGCCTGTACCAGATTCAGCGGTCACATGATCGCCGACCATAATCGGACTAGGGCGCTCAAACAGAGGATGTTCGCAAATCGTATGTTCTAGTTCTTTGCCGGTTAAATTGGCAATGATCGTTACGGGCTGTTCTAGAGTTGCCGCAAGTTTTTCCGCTAGTTCGGTGGCAATCAGATAATGATGGGAACTATCGCCTATGGTAATCAAACTGTAGCTCAATTCTGGATTAGCGCTAATGCCTAAGTTGCCGGGAATTGTCCAAGGGGTAGTTGTCCAAATCAGCGCGGATAATTCTGCGGCTGCAACTTGGGTTGATTCTAAAACCTGCTGCAATCCCGTACTCAGTTGCTTCACGGCAAAGGCGACATAAATACTGCGGGAAGTATGATTTTCTGGATATTCCAATTCCGCTTCAGCTAGGGCAGTTTGGGAACTAGGTGACCAATACACCGGCTTCAAACCCCGATAAATATAGCCTTTCAATGCCATGCGCCCAAACACATCAATTTGCGCCGCTTCATATTCAGGCTTGAGGGTGTAATAGGAATTCTCATAATCGGCCCACACGCCCCAGCGTTTAAAACCCGCCGCTTGTTCGGCAATGGTGCGATGGGCAAATTCTTTGGCTCGCTGCCGTAAGGATAAAGGGGTTAAGGTGCGTCGCTCTTCTGTCGAGAGGTTTTGTAATACTTTTAACTCGATGGGCAAGCCATGACAATCCCAACCCAAGACCGCCCTTGCTTTGCGTCCTTGGAGTAATTGATAGCGATTCACAATATCTTTGAGCACCTTGTTTAAGGCGTGGCCCATGTGTAGCGTACCATTGGCATAGGGCGGGCCATCATGGAGGGTGAAAATCTCCCCTGGATTATTTTGGGACAATTGCTCATAAATGCCATGCTCTTGCCAAAACCGCTGGATATTTGGTTCCCGCTCCACAGCATTAGCCCGCATGGGGAAGTCGGTTTGGGGTAAATTCACAGTGTCTTTGTAGTCCAAAGATGCGGTATCGGGGTTTGGCGCAGAGGTCATGTTGATTGTGGTTGACTGAATAAAGTTTTTGAGTTAAGTCAGGACTATGATTTATCGAGCCATCACGATCTGATATTTATAGCCAGTAAATTATAGCCAGTAAATTTTAAGATCGCTTGAGGACAGGGTGAATTTAGGTAATTAAGACTTAGGTAATTTAAGACTAAAGTCTTGACTACGAGCATGAAACATCCCACTGGAAATATGCCAATGTTGCGGTAAATCACCACATTAATCAGCATAACTAAGCATATTCTAAGTATTTTAGAACAAGTTTAGACTGAGTGTAACTTAAACTTTGCTGCTTAAATTTGTCGCTTAAACTTTGGATGACGCTGACATATAGTCAATCAAATTAAGAATGGCACGGCTTGAAGGCAATAAATAACACCACCCCGTCAGGCTTTGCCTGCCACCCCTCCAAGGGAGGGGAATTTTAATCTTTTCTGTAATTCCCCTCCCTTGGAGGGGTACGCCGTAGGCGGGGGGTGGTCAAGTTTTTTAATGTACCAAAATAATTTTAAATGACTATATCTGTACAAGCTGGCTGCCAAAAAGAAAGATTCCGTTTAAACTTCTATAACGAGATAGTTAAACGGAAACTCTCTATCTATTAAATTAATTGATGAAGATTAGCCATGACTCATGGGGGAAAACCCAAAATTCAAGCCGATCTGGGGGAATTTCTAGATATTAGTGGGGAAGCCCGTGCGAATATCTTCAATCACACCATCACGCAACACGACTTCCACCTGCATCAGGGCAATCAAATTATCCCCCTTGCTGACGGTGAAGTAACTATCCAATTGTCCTTGGGTCACTTCATCACCGATGGCTAGGGTTTGCACTTGGCCTAGTTGGTTCACCAATTGATTCTTTTGTTCCACAAGTTCAGACTTGACGCGATTCATTTCGCCGCGAATACCTTCCATGGCGTTAACGATGTCCGCCGAAAATGGCTTGATGCTTTGGCGTTCAATTTCATTGATTTGGCGTGAACCTTGGCTATCCACCTGTTGCACCTGTGCATCTAGCTGGGAGATTTGCGCTTGTAACTGTTGCTTCATCTCATCTTTCCAGCGCTCGGTCACAATTACGCGAATATTAGCGGTACGACGGAGCAATAGTTGTGAAGAAAAATCGATAGATTCCATGATAATTAGCTTAGGGTGTATAGTTATGTTGCTCGAAATTGCCGCAGTGGGTTGCTATGACGCAGCTTGAGCCGCAACTTTAGAGCAAATATCCGGTAAGTATGGCAGCACGAAGAATATATTGACACAAAAACTTGTTTTTATGGTTTAAGGGATTGTGGCATTTGTAGGTCTGGCGAAAATTAAATTATGGCTGACAGGTATGGCTGACAGGCTGGGATTTCTGACCGACCGCAATCCGCCGCGCCTTTAAGCCTAGACACTGCTAGCTAAAGGTCATAGACTGAATAATCAAGTCAACAGAAAACTGCCTAGCACTTCCTTAAGCTTGCCATTGACCTGAAAATTTTATCTTAAAAAATTCATCGCAAACCGCCCCGCCCGCAGCTTTTTTCTCTAATATTTTAGATATTATTTAGATATTTTATTTTGTATACTCGCCCCCTTGCTAACTTAATTGAACAGCTACAGCGTTTGCCGGGCATAGGTCCCAAAACAGCCCAAAGACTGGCAATGCATATTATCAAGCGCCCCGAAACAGAAATTAATGCCCTAGCCCAAGCTTTAGTTAATGCCAAGCAACAGGTTGGTAATTGTACGATTTGCCATCATTTATCGGCCGATCCCGTGTGTGAAGTCTGTGCCAACCCCAATCGTGATGCCGCCACGATCTGCGTTATTTCTGATTCACGGGATCTAATCGCTATCGAAAAAACTCGCGAATATCGCGGGCGTTACCATGTATTAGGGGGACTGATTTCGCCGATGGATGGCATTGGCCCCGATCAGTTAATGATTCAAACCCTAGTGCGGCGCGTGGGATCAGGCGCAGTGCGGGAGGTGATTTTAGCGATCCCCCCTAGCGTCGAGGGTGAAACCACTACACTATATATCGGCGGCTTACTCAAACCATTTACCAAAGTAACTCGCATCGCCTTTGGCATTCCTATGGGCGGCGACCTAGAGTATGCCGATGAAGTGACCCTCGCCAAAGCTATGGAAGGACGACGCGAACTAGAGTAATTCCATAATTTGTAACTTGTAATTTGTAATTCCCCCTCATTCCCTCTTTAACCCATCTCCCCAAACTATGCATATCCCCTCAGCCAGTGCTGAATTTCGCTCTGGTTTTGTCGCCCTAGTGGGCCGCCCCAATGTGGGTAAGTCCACCCTGATGAACAGCCTGATTGGTCAGAAAATCGCTATTACTTCCCCCGTTGCCCAAACTACCCGCAATCGATTACGGGGGATCATCACCTTACCGGAAGCCCAGCTAGTTTTAGTCGATACCCCTGGCATCCACAAGCCCCACCATATGCTAGGGGAAGTAATCGTCAAAAATGCCATCAGTACCATTGGTGCAGTGGATGTGGTGGTGTGGGTCGTTGATGCTGCCGATATGATGGGGCGCGGTGATGGCTTTGTGGCGGAAATAGTCGCTAAAGCCGGTGTGCCTGCCATCTTAGCCCTGAATAAAGTTGATTTGCTTGATGCATATCCCCCCGCCAAAGCCGCTGCCATTCGGGCCAGTTACCAAGATTTCGCTACTGAAAAAGGCTGGGAACTCATCGAAGTTGCCGCCACAGTGCCCCAAGGCATGGAGCAACTGCAATCGACGATGTGCGCCCATCTCGATCAGGGCCCTTACTACTATCCACCGGATCTGATTACCGATATGCCGGAGCGGTTTATCATGGGCGAACTGATCCGCGAACAAATTTTATTACTGACCCACGAAGAAGTACCCCACTCGGTGGCAGTCAGTATCGACAAAGTGGACGAACAACCCAAAATCACCCATGTGATGGCTACAATTCATGTGGAGCGCAGTTCCCAAAAAGGCATTTTGATCGGTAAAGGGGGGCAAATGCTCAAAGCCATTGGTACTGAAGCCCGAATGCAAATGCAAAAGATGATTATGGGTAGTATTCACCTAGAGCTATTTGTCAAAGTGCAACCGAAATGGCGTTCGTCACGGATGCAATTAGCTGATCTGGGCTATCAAGTTGAGCAATAAGACTGATCTTAGCCATGAGTTGCGGCAGACCGTATCGTGCAATCATGGTACTTTCAGCTACACTGGAATACAATTTCTGCTGAATCTACACACTGCGTTTGAAGCTACACATTAACCTATGACTGCGAATGATGCGAATAAAAACGTTCAAGCCTTTTCTATGGACGATTTTGCCAATGCCTTAGAAGGACACGATTATGGCTTTGCTGTGGGGCAAATTGTGTCGGGCAAAATTATGACCCATGAAAGTACAGGCATCTATGTGGACATTGGCGCAAAGTCATTAGGTTTTTTACCTTCAGAAGAATTTTTTTATAGCAATATCACCGAAAAACTGCCCTTAGGGAGTGAGCATCAGTTTGTGATCACCAGTGAGCAAAACGCTGATGGTGAAGTCAAGCTCTCGATCCGCCGGATGTTAGAAAAATTGGCTTGGCAAAAAGTTGAAGAAGTGGCAGAGAAAAATAGTGTGGTCAATTGCCGTGTCATTAATTTCAACAATGGCGGTTTGGTGGTGAATTTCGATGGCTTGCGGGGATTTGTACCCCGCTCTCAGTTGGCAGAACGCACCGAAGATCTCAGCGTTTATATCAAGCGGGTGTTGCCTCTAGTGATCATCGAAGGCAGCGAAGAGACAGGCAAACTGGTTATGTCCCACCGTAAAGCCGTCAAGCAGTCTATGTTTAGCCAGTTGTCTAAGGGGCAATTGATTACGGGTACGGTGTCAGGATTGCGTCCGTTTGGGGCATTTATCAGTTTTGATGGCATTACAGGCTTGTTACATAATAAAGAAATCAGCCAAAAAACTGCCAATGCTGAGAGCTTTTTTGCCATTGGTGAAAGTGTCACGGCGGTAATTACTGACATTGACGAATCCCGTGGGCGGGTGGCACTATCGACCAAGTTTTTTGAAATGCATCCAGGTGAATTTCTCGAAAACCGTGCCCTAGTGACATCCCAAGCTGAAGAGCGCCTCGACAAAAATATCAGTAAGCTATGGAATGCCTAATTGATCGAGAACGTCTATTCATGTCAGTAAAGTCAAAACCTCAGTCAGTTAGCTAGGGCGCTTTTGAGTTAGATTGCTCTATACTTGGGCTGAATGCTTGAGCCAGCACGCTGCGATATAATTGCCCCATGCTAAATCCGTTTACTCTCGGTCAAAAAAATCATCCTGCAAAGGGATCGGATCATGCCGCTGCCCAAGGTAAATCTGGCAAAGTTTCGAGTGCAGAGCTAAATCCAGAATTACAGGGCAGCGCGGCGCAGTTTTTCCAAACCACGGTTACTTTAGAGCAACCCCCAGCAGTCAGTGAATCCGCAGCACAGGCTACTCATGGGACTAATAGCCACCATCATAGTCCAAGCGCTAATTCTAGACCTGTAATCATTCGCCTCGAAAATGTTTATAAAACCTATACTAATGGCGTGCTGGGGTTATCGGGCATTAGTTTTACGCTGCGGCGCGGCGATTTTCAGTTTATTACGGGGCATTCGGGATCGGGTAAGTCCACATTACTAAAATTGCTCTATGGGGAAGAACAAGCTTCTAAGGGCAACATTATGGTTAATGGGGCGAACTTGCAAAATTTGCGAGGCAATGATTTGGCTATGTTACGGCGCAAAATCGGCATTGTGTTTCAAGACTATAAGCTTGTGCCACGCCGCACGGTTGCCGAGAATGTCGCTTTTGTCCTCAAAGCCCAAGGCTATACCCAGAGCGAAATTCAGCATCGCCTTAATCCTTCCCTCAAAATGGTGGGTTTGACCCATAAAGCCCATTGTTTTCCCGAACAGCTTTCTGGCGGGGAGCAGCAACGGGTCAGTATTGCTAGGGCTATTGTGAATACGCCGCCGTTATTATTAGCCGATGAGCCAACGGGTAATCTCGATCCTGAAAATGCTTGGCAAGTGATTAAAATCTTAAAGAAGCTCAATTCCTTTGGGGTGACGGTTTTGATTACCACCCACGATGAGCAGTTGGTTAAAGCGGCTAATCATCCAGTGTTGCGGTTGCATCATGGGCGCTTTGTTTGATGATTTTGGGCTGAATCGTGCAACATTAACTAACTAAAATTAATTAACTAAAATTAATTAACTAACTCATGTTACGCAGAAGGTTATAAGACCCTCACCCCTAGCCCCTCTCCCAAAAAGGGAGAGGGGAACAAGGAAAAAGCTAAAAATGACTCTTGCTCCCCTTCTCCTGCTCTGGGAGAAGGGGCTGGGGGATGAGGGCAGATTTTCTATCTGCGTAAGGTGAGTAACTAAAACTATTAGGGTGTGGTGATTGTTCGCAATATCTTGGCGCTATGACAGAAGTAATCATCATTGGCATCGGCATGGTGTCTGCCTTGGGGGAAAATAGTCGCGTCAGTTGGCAAAATCTGTTAGCGGGTCGGTCAGGGATTCAGTTGGTCAAGCCGAGCCAGTTATTTGGTGACTTATGGCGATCGCCTGATCCAGACCTTAATTCTGTAATACCCCTCGCCCCATTATCGCCGCATCTTACCTTACCCCTTGCCCCTAGCCGCCCCAGTGCCCTGTTAGAAAAAGCCGTTTTAGAAGCCATCGATCATGCCGGACTCAGTGCCCCATTGCCAGAAGATTTTGCCCAATGTGCGGTAATCGTCGGTTCCAGCCGCAATAATCAGGCAATGTGGGAAAATTTCATAACCCAAGCCCCAAATCGGCAACCTAGCGCCAATCCAGATCCTGAAACTTTAGCTAAAAATTGGCTGCATAGTCTGCCTGCGAGTATTTCCAGTTACATTGCCCAACGCCTTGGCTGTGATCATAGTTTTGTGACTAGCACGATGGCGGCTTGTGCCAGTGGTAATCTGGCTCTGGCTCAAGGTTATGAGTATTTACAGCGGGGTGAAGCCAATTTAGTCATAGTCGGAGCAACGGATGCAGCAATTACGCCCTTAACCTTGGCAGGATTTCAACGTTTAGGGATTTATAGTCGCAGTCAGTTAAAACCTTTTGATCGGCAACGGGACGGCTTAGTTTTAGGGGAAGGAGCCGCAGCAGTAATTTTGGCAACCCCTGAATTTATCGCGCAATATCAGGCATCCTATGGAAAAAAGCCACCCTATTACGGTCAAGTTGTGAGTTGGGCGGCTACTAATGATGCCAACCATGCCACCAGTTCCGATCAACAGCAAAACATGGCCCAGCAAGCCATCACGCAATCTTTAGTTAGGGCAGGGTTAACCCGAAAAAATATCGATTTAGTCAGCACCCACGGCACAGGCACGCCGATGAATGACATCCACGAAGCCCATTTAATCCAGCAGACTTTTGGCACAGAGTCAGAATTACAACCCTATATCAGCGCCACCAAGGGAGCAACGGGGCATTTATTAGGGGCTACGGGGTTGATGGAAGCGATTTTTTTGCTTCTAGCGTTGCAGAGTCAGACCTTACCCCCCTGTGTGGGACTGACGGAACCAGATTTTAATCTGCGGCTGATCAGGGAAAAAACCACCCTAGATAGAAATAGTTTGAATTACGGCTTAAATCTGAGCTTTGGTTTTGGGGGGCAGAATGTGGCGGTGATTTTGCAGCGGTAGGTGATCCAAGCAATAGTATCGGAATTTTTTTGCTGGATTTCCGCCAAACTTATAGTCATTTAAAATTATTTTGGCACATTAAAAGCACTTGACCACCCCCCGCCTGTGGCGTACCCCTCCAAGGGAGGGGAATTTGAGTCTTTATTCTTTAATTCCCCTCCCTTGGAGGGGTGGCAGGCAAAGCCTGACGGGGTGGTTTTATTTATTGCCTTCAAGCCGTGCCATTCTTAATTTGATTGACTATAAGCAAAATCCGACAATTACTTCCCATATTGACAGTCCCTAGCGCTGACTCAAG
>JBAXSK010000152.1:0-10293 GCA_037130765.1 Pseudanabaena sp. ELA607 | reverse complement strand
TTAACAGACAATAATTTAAGCGTTATTTACTGGCTCACAAGTTCTGTGATATGTCTTTTTTTATTGATATTAAGAAATGATTAATAATTATGACAAATTCTGCGCTAGATCAATTGACTATACAAACCACAGCGGACGGTTCCCATACTTTTTGGTCAGCGACATTTCAGGAAGCTTTTCACAGTAGTTTTGGAGCTAAGCAAGAAGCAGAAGCGAAGTTTATTCATCCCACCCATTTACATCGCCAAGCACAGCAAAAGCAGCAGATTAGCGACCCAGTGAGAGTTTTAGATATATGTTATGGACTCGGTTATAACAGTGCCGCAGCTATAGCAGTTTGTGATGAAGTTGGCGCAAATCTAGAATTAATTGGTTTAGAATGGAATCCCGAAGTACCACGCCAAGTAATTAATCACGATCTGCATCGCATTTGGTCAGAGCCAGTACAGGCCTGTTTAACCAGTTTAGCTGATGCCCACCACCTAGAGTCTGCGTTGAATTCCATGGCAATGATTAGAGGTAAATTATTGATTGGTGATGCACGACAAGCTATTGCGGAAGTTCCTTTAGGCTGGGCTGATGCGATATTTTTAGACCCTTTTTCACCGCCCCATTGCCCGCAATTATGGACAGTGGAATTTTTGACTGCATTAGCACTGCGCCTTAGTTCTGAGGGTTATTTAGCCACCTATTCCTGTGCTGGAGCGGTCAGAGGTGGCTTACAACAGGCAGGATTAGAAATTGGTTCGGTAGCTCCGGTGGGACGCAAATCCCCTAGCACTGTGGCGGCATGGCAGCGAGATTCGCGGTATCATGGCGCTTTACCTAATTTATCCGCAGCGGAATCTGGTTTATTGAGAACTCGTGCGGCAATTCCCTATCGGGATTTAACTGGTAACGATACACCAGAAACAATTATTAGCCGTCGGCAATGGGAGCAAAGTATGAGCGATTTACCTTCGAGTAGTTCGTGTCGCAAAGCTTTAGGCTGGAATTGATTTATCGCGAGTTATCTTAGTGGAATTACAGCGTATTGCATCGAATTAAAATCAGGAGAATATATGAGTGAAAATCACAAGTGATTAATGAACAGATAAAGCTCAACATTAAGATTAAATGAGAATCTCAGAAAAGAGAGCATAGCTCCAATGAATTATGGAGCAGTGTCTAGGCAATAAATTGCTGGTGTTTTGATTAGTTGAAGTATTAAATAAGCAATTAACTTCATTTAAGTTTTTGGTAATTAAATGGTCTAGCTTAAGATGCATTTTCAAGACTTTCCACAATAACTCTACTTGCCAACTTTGTCTAAAGTTTAACCATATTTCAAAAAATAATCACCTATTAAATCTGTCAACACTTTTGTCGCTAACATAATCTAGGACTTATTTCTAGTGGACTATACCCCTAGACGGAAAATGTAAAGAAGTATTGCGAAATCCTTAAAACCTTGTTATATTTATTCACATAGAGTTTTACAAGACCACACATCAGCGGGAGCAAAACAATGGAAACCGAAAATCGCAACACATGGAACTGGGGCTTTACCTCTGGTGCAGAAAACTGGAATGGTCGTTTGGCTATGATTGGCTTTGTCTCTGCTATCGCCATCGAAATCATCAGCGGCCAAGGTGTGCTGCACTTCTGGGGTTTGGTATAAGACTCATCTAACATTAGTTAAAGAAAAAGTACTATTCTGATAGAATATCTAAATACGTCTTTTTCCTGATATTACCTGTAATATAAATATTTCCCTCTAAGAGCTTATGAAATAAGTTTTTAGAGGATATTTTTTTGATGAATTGTGTATTATGGATTTCCAAGAAAATTAGAAGTAATTTTATTGAGTAATTCAACTTTTAAATCATGGGTAAATATTCAAAACAGAAATAAATATTAGATAATCAAAATAAATGATGTGAATTTCCAGTTCATAACTCAACTCAAACTATTAATTATAAAGTTGACTTTGTTCTTATATGTTTTATAATCTTCGCAGTAGAGCCTTGAAGCTAGAGCTAATTAACGTCTACATTAAGAAACAACAAAATTGCGATACTTGAGTAATTAATATGGAAAATACACAATCCGATCAAATTGAATATCCAGTTAGTTTTGGTACAGCGTTTTCAATTGATGGCTTTGGCTTTGTTGGTAAAGGCAAAATTCAAATTGCCGATGATAAAGTGATTTTACTTGGCAAAACGCGGTGGCCCTTTATCGCGCAACTTGCTATTTTTATCGTCCTAACTGTCGTAATACCAGGGATTGGTTTCTTTATCGCTCTGATTGTTGTTTCCCTTGTTTGTGTTTCTGATGGTACGCTGACAATCGACAAATCAACAATTTCATCAGTTAAAAGAACTGGGAGGAAAATTGTGTTTAAGGGCAAAGATCCCAAGTCAAATGGCAATAAACAGGGAGTTTTTCAGTCGGTTTCAGAAGAGCAAGCTGCCGCCATTGAAAGCAACTTGGTTAATCCATAATTTTATAGTCATGCGATGATGATCATAAAAGTCCACATCTAACCAAATGTGCTGCTAGCAGGATATATTGTGTGATAGGGTCTCTTGTTAGCACTGCGTTATCCTATAAGATGATTTATGACTAAGTTTCAGTTTTTACTGCTCTCTGCCCTAATTACCTCAGCAGTTTGCTTATTGATTGGTAATCGCGACGGCAATCCCTTTGAGGCAACTTTCCCTATTGCTGTGATTTTAGCTTTTGCTGCCCTTGCTAATCGTTATTTGTCCGAAAAACTCTGGAATCAGTTCGCCCGTTGGATGAATCACTTCTCTGGTCAGCGTTTATTTCATGTGCGGAATAAACGCAAGCCGCCGGTTCCTGATCAGCCTAAATATTTACTGCCTCCTTCTAAGTTAAAGCGCTTGCCGTAAGTGATCAACTCACCATTGACTGAATCTAGTGAATTGTTAGCAAGTGTTGAGTAAATATTCAGCAAACATTTAGGGTATAATCTCATTGATTGCTATTTATCCGGGTAGCTTCGATCCCGTTACTTGCGGTCATCTTGATGTGATCGAACGAGGCGCACAACTTTTTGCCAAACTGACCGTAGCAGTTTTACGCAATCCCCATAAAACACCATTATTTACCATCGAAGAGCGCATGGCACAGATTCGTTATGCCACGCGCCATTTGTCTAATGTTTCGGTAGATACTTTCAGCGGTTTAACCGTTACCTACGCGCGATTAAAGGGCGCATCCGTATTGATTCGGGGCTTGCGAGCGGTGTCAGACTTTGAAATGGAATTACAAATGGCTCATACCAATAAAACCCTTGCGCCAGAGATTGAAACCGTGTTTTTAGCGACTGCCAATGAGGTGAGCTTTTTGAGCAGTAGTGTGGTTAAAGAAATTGCGCGTTTTGGTGGTTCCGTAGATCATCTAGTACCGGATCATATTGCCACTGCGTTAACCGAGAAATTTGCTAATTATCAATAATGCTTTCTATAACCCTTAATTTATGACTGAATTTGATTTATGACTGAATTTAATTATGGAATGGAAATAAGTCGGTGAAAGATGTCGCTAAAGATGATTTAAGTCATAATCTAGAGATGAGTGAGCCAAATAACCAGCCCAGTTCTAGCAACGGTTACGGTTGTTTATATTTGGTGGGCACACCCATTGGGAATTTAGAAGATTTGACCTTACGCAGTATTGCTACCCTCAAATTAGTAGACTATATTGCTGCTGAAGATACCCGCCACACCGGAAAACTCCTCCATTATCTGGGCATTCAAAAGCCGCAGATTAGTTACCATGCCCATAATTACCTGAGTCGGATTCCGGAACTAATTGCCAAGTTGCAGGCTGGGGTCAATATTGCTCTAGTTTCTGATGCGGGGATGCCAGGTATTTCTGATCCAGGAACGGAATTAGTTCAAGCCTGCATTAAGGAAAAAGTTGCTATCTGTCCGATTCCTTCCATGACTGCGGCAATTACAGGCTTAACTATTTCGGGACTGCCCACAGAGCGATTTGTGTTTGAAGGATTTTTGCCCGTAGAACGGTCACCGCGTCAAGCAAGATTAGAAGCATTACAAACGGAACCTCGCACCATGATTTTTTATGAGGCTCCCCATCGGTTATTGCGTACTTTAACGGATTTTCTGCCTGTTTTTGGGGATCAGCGAGCCATTGCCCTAGCCCGTGAATTGACCAAACGCCATGAGGAATGTTGGCGCGGTTCTCTCAGAGATGCCGTAACCCATTACACCAATCATGCTCCCAGAGGAGAATTTACGCTGATTTTAGAAGGTGCGCCGATCATTGAGAAGGAACCTTTATCAATTATGGAGTTACAAACTGCTTTACGAGAACTGCTTAATTCAGGACTGTCTACGGCGGCGGCCAGTCGGCAATTGGCGATGCAAACTGGTTTAGCCAAACGGGATTTATATCAAATGGCATTAGAGATATTGGCCCAAGAGGATGATCAAAGTTGATTTTAAAATTTGATTTGAGCAAAAATATCAAGAGTTAGGAGCGCCAATACAGCTATCTTCTTGCAGTGTGAATAGGCAACTGTTAAACTGGCAACCGTTAAGACCTTGACTTATAAAAATATTTCTTAAAAATTTATGCCCTTTGTCTTATCCCCTGACCAACAGCAAAACCTGCAAGAACAAGTTAATCAATTGTTGCAATTGCTCCGCCAAGAAGCGGCGTTGGTGCATCGGGCAGATCCCACCAGTGTGCAACAGTCCTTGAGTAAAGCCGTTGCGCCTCGGTTTGAGATTGTGTTTGCGGGGGCATTTAGCGCGGGTAAGTCCATGCTGATTAATGCACTGTTGGGGCGTAAATTGCTCTATAGCGCCGAAGGCCACGCCACCGGGGTAGAGTGTCAGATTTCCTATGCCGAAGCCAGCACAGAGCGGATTGTGCTAACTTTTTTGAGTGAAATAGAAATTGATGAACAATGCCAACTACTGTGTGAAAAATTAGGGATTAGGCAGCGGATTAAGTTAGGGCATCGTGAAATGATTGCTGGGGTGCAGGAAGTTTGTCAAAGAATCATTCAAACTGAAGGGGGAGAAAGTAAATCAGAAAGGGGTAAACAAGCCCGCGCTTTACAATATTTATTGCAAGGTTTTGTGCAAAATCAAAAGTACATTGATCCCCAGCTAAATCGCACTTTTTCGATGGAATATTTTCAATTTAGTACTTTACAAGAAGCGGCAAGTTATGCGCGAAGAGGTAGCAATAGTGCGGTTTTAAAAAAGATTGAATATTATTGTCATGATGAATTACTTAAAGATGGTAATGTCTTAGTCGATACCCCCGGTATTGATGCACCAATTAAACGGGATGCCGATCTAACATTTCAGAAAATCCAAGACCCAGAAACTTCGGCAGTAATTTGTTTGCTGAAGGTGGCAGAAACGGGGGAATTAAGCACCGAAGAGACGGAATTACTCGAAAAAATTCGCCGTAATCCTAGCATTCGAGATCGGGTTTTTTATGTGTTTAATCGGGTGGATAAAGCTTGGTTTAATGCCCAGTTGCGGCAACGTTTAGATCGCTTTATTGCCGATCAATTTACCAATAATAGCCGTACTTTTAAAACTAGTGGCTTATTGGGTTTCTATGGACAGCAATTACGCAATTCTGGCATTACCGATCGGTTTGGTTTAGATTCAGTTTTTGCCGAAGAAGTGCAGCAAAATGAAACCCAAGAAGAAACACCATTATTTGTGTCTGAATTTAACCGTTATTGCAGTTCGGGGAAGTTAAATGGTACAGATTTTCGCATTGATGTGCGTAGTTATGAATCCCCTAATCAAAATTATGTGCGGATTTTACAGGAATGGGGTGATCCATTAATTAATCATTTGATTGATGATAGCGGCGTGGAGTCATTTCGCCAAGCTATTACCCGTTATCTGAAAGATGAAAAATATCCCCTATTATTTACTAATTTAGCCGATGATTTGCAACCAATTTGCATGATTTTAAAACAAAACTATGTAGAATCTTGGCATAATCTCGAGCGCGAACCCCAAACCGTTGATGATGTCAAACGGCAGGAAATTCAACAACTTAGTGCTGATTTAAAAACCATTGGTGACGAATTACAAAAGCATATTTATGAAGTAATTAATCAAGCCGTTGCCACCAATGATAATAAATACTACGAAGAAGATTATCTTAAGCTCAAAAAAGCTATGGTGCGCCGTTTAGATGAGCTAATTGAATCTTTTTCTGTCGCCCAAGTACATCAATTAGCTCAGAGCAGACATCCTCGTAATTCAGTTGTACCTTTGTTGGCAATTTTAGCTGAAGGTTTCTATTATTTAGCTAATGAATTAGAAGATGTTTTGATTGAAGCTTGCCAAGAAATTGCGACTAACTTTTTTGATCAGTTATTACAAGATATTAAAAAACGTCCTTATTACATCAATTTGTGTCGACTTTTGGGTAATGATGGCAACTTAGAAAATCATTTTCAACAAGCTTATCATCAGACTTGTTTAGCTTTAGTTAGTGCTGCCCAACAGGAATGTGATCGTTATGTGCGAGAGCGTCCTGAATTGTATTTAGAAGGAACGGTTTCTCTGTGGCAATTGCGCCAAACTTTGCAACAGTCCTGTGGGGGTTATGATTATCAAACCATGTTGGAATCTGAGCCAGCTATTCGCCAACTATTAAAAATTGATTTTGAGCATAAAGTAACGGAGACAATTTCCCGCACTTACCGTCAAACCGTCAACCAAATTCTTAATACCCACATTTCCCTAGCTGCAAAACAGCAGGCGCAAAATATTCTTGGTTCTTATAGTCAAGCTTTGGCTTATTTATCACAAATTTTAGATAAAGAAGCAGGGGATCGATTAGCCATTAATCAGCAACATCTGGCACAGTTACAAGCTAAAATTGACACCTACAATCAAGCGATTCAACCAATTAATGATTTGCTGAGTTTGATGCAGTTAGATCGCAAGAAATTACCTGTGATTTTGCCAGAAAATTTGACGTATTCAGTCATTCTAACTACAGATCATAGTGAAGCTAAATCGATGCAAGATACTGAACCAAACTTGATCGAAAATCCAATGAATCATATATCTAATTCATCTTTAGATTTATCGATAAATCATGACATTAACTCGATCAATCATGATGATTCTAACCATGAAATTCCTGAATTAGTCATTAATATATATAACCCAGAAGATGTTAATTTGTTAGATGATTTAAGAGATCCTGTACTTAACAGTGATCCTGCCATTATTGATGTAACATCTGATGCTGTTAGCCCAGAACCAGCGACTTATTTTCTCCTTAATGAATTAGGCGAACCTAATTTTTAATTGCCCATTTTTTAGTCAAATTTTTAGTCGTAATGGCTACAAACATGAAAAAACTACTTTATATCCTGCTATTTTGTACTTTGTTTAATAGTAACTTTGCTAATAGTGCTAATGCAAATTCTATTAAATGCTCGAAACAAGCCATTGAGCAAGCCCGTAAATTGCTTGATTTTCATGTTGGTGGTGATGATCGAATTGAAATTAATCCTAAAGTTAGAGAACTGCCTTCGTTCAAGAATCCGGCTAATCCACGCCGAATATTGCAAGTCCTTGAAGTCTGGGGATATATTTATAAAGGTAGCTATCGCATGAGGCTAATTTATTACAACTCTGCAAATATTAATTGTTTATTAATGGGGCAAGAGATTTTAGAGAATGCTAATCTTTAAGGGATTTATAATTAATTTAATCACCTATCTAGCTTGATATCATTAGTGATGATTTAAGTCATGATTTAGGTGATCCGGCGGGGCAACTTACCTAACTAAGTTTGCTAGAATAGTAAATTGTGACTATTTCCCTAAAATAACCTTGATAGAACGCTATACCCTCCCCGAAATGGGGCGCTTGTGGACAGATCAACATAAGTATCAAACATGGCTCCAGGTGGAGATTGCCGTCTGTGAAGCCCAAGCCGAATTAGGTTATATTCCCGCTGAAGCTGTGGCGGAAATTAAAGCCAAGGCAAATTTTGACACCAACCGCATCAATGAACTCGAAGCGGTGGTCAAACATGACATGATCGCCTTTTTAACCAATGTAAACGAGTATGTCGGTGAGCCGGGGCGGTTCATTCACCTGGGGCTAACTAGCTCTGATGTGTTGGACACAGCGCTAGCAGTACAGATGGGGCACAGCTTAGCGCTGATTCAGTCCCAGTTAGAAGAATGTATCCAAGCGATTCGTTACCAAGCCCAGCAACATCGCTATACGATCATGGCGGGGCGCACCCACGGGATCCATGCTGAGCCGATGACTTTTGGTTTTAAACTGGCGGGTTGGTTAGCAGAAATGCTGCGACACCGCGAACGCCTGCTGATTGTCAGCAAAAATATCGCCGTGGGGCAAATTTCTGGAGCGGTGGGCACTTATGCCAATGTCGATCCGCAGATTGAAGCTCTAGCCTGTCAGCATTTGGGGCTAACCCCTGACTGTGCTTCGACTCAGGTGATCTCCCGGGATCGTCATGCGGAATTTGTGCAAGCCTTGGCGTTAGTGGCATCTTCGATTGAGCGATTTGCGGTGGAAATTCGCAACCTACAGCGCACCGATGTCTTGGAAGTGGAAGAGTATTTTTCCGCTGGACAGAAGGGATCTTCGGCTATGCCACACAAACGGAATCCGATTCGTTCCGAGCGTTTGACAGGAATGGCGCGGTTATTGCGGGGCTATGCGACCACAGCATTAGAGAACATTGCTTTATGGCATGAGCGGGATATTTCCCACAGTGCTGCTGAGCGGGTGATTTTACCCGATGCCTGTATTTTGACCCATTATATGTTGGTAGAAATTACAGATTTAGTCAAAAATCTGTTAGTCCATACCCATAATATGGAACGGAATCTCAATTGTTATGGTGGCGTGGTATTTTCGCAGCAGGTGCTATTAACCTTAGTGGGTAAAGGTTTGAGCCGTGAAGATAGTTATGCTATTGTGCAGCGAGCCGCCCACCAAGCATGGAACAAGCCAGACGGTGATTTCCGTAAATTAATTGGTGCAGATGCGAAGGTTCAGGAATTACTGAGTACTGAGGAACTGGCAAGTTGTTTTGATCCGCAGAAGCATTTGCGGCATTTGGATCAGGTGTATCAGCGACTGGGAATTTAGACGCTGATTTTGCGATTTTGGCTGATAGGGTTGTGCTACTTATCAGCCGATCACAGTTACGGAATAGATTCTTTTTGGGCGTGTCTTTTGACTTCCCCTACATCAGCAGAATTAATTGCGCCATTGGTATAAGCTATCACGTCTATTTCTAGCTTATAAATATCTTCTATGGTAACTGGTTGACTCATGGGCAGGTTGACTTTATGGTATTTCTATCTGTAATTATAATCTAGAGCATAGATCACCAACTTCTCTAAAAAATCAGGTGTCGACCGTAGCTATAAATTGACAAACAAACTTGGATTGACATAAAAGAATCTACTAAGCGCCTTAGTTTGGGCGTTACTGATAGATATTTTGCCATTGACAATTTCAGAAGCAACTCCTCAAGAGCCAATTATACCCATGAGATCAGCTTACCGAAATCATCTTTCACCTTCATCTCAATCCTCAATCTTTCTCTCTCTATTAATTTTTTATCCTGTACTTAGGGGGATTTTAGTCGTCGCTTTGGCAGCGTTTTATTTTGTTGAGGCGGTAGGTAATTAGCTAGGAGCTATTCAGCGGTCAAGCCCCTAGTTCTATTATTTTGGACATCTAGGGGCTATGATTCGCTAATTGGTACACTAATTAGAATCTCGTTCAATGGATGAGAAGGAATGAGCATGGTTAGGGGCATTGGTTTCGGATTGTTGCCAGAGAGAATAAATGCCGCCAATACCGATGCTGATGATCAAGACGGTGAGCCAGAAGGTAAATAATTTGGCTTCGGTTAGGGGATCATGACTGGTTTTGAAGTGTTGACCGCATTTGGTGCAGAAGATGCGTCCGGGGTGTTGGGGGCAAGGACGGAATAGGCACTCTTGGGATTCGCAGGGCATCATAGGTTTAGTTCCGGTTGAGTATTGGCTGGATATTTGCTAGGTTGCATGATTCAGTTGATGAATCATTTTATTGAGTTCTGAGTTAGAGTAAATGATGGAAATCAGTTGGAATTGAAGGGGAGAATCTGAATCCACCCCTTACCGTTTATGGTTGAGGCTCTAGTGATTGGCTAGCAATAGCATTAGGCTGCCTTGGCTGTTGCCAATCTCGACGGAGACGGCTTCTTGGTTGAGGTTAACTCCCA
>JBAXSK010000151.1:0-10334 GCA_037130765.1 Pseudanabaena sp. ELA607 | reverse complement strand
GGAGGGGTACGCCGCAGGCGGGGGGTGGTCAAGTGCTTTTAATGTGCCAAAATACTTTTAAATGAATATAAATACCCGCATAACCTGCCCCCCTTACCTTGTCTTTGTCTTGTCGTTGAAACTGCCGGTCTAACTAAACTCAGTCCTCAGCACCATGACCATAGGAAGCATGATCGACTCCCACCCGTTCATCAAACACAAAACACTGGCCTTCCCATCGGGTTTGTTCTGGGGGAATTTCTTCTAAATACTTCAAAATGCCGCCTTTTAAGTGATAAACCTCCCTAAAGCCTTGACTTAACATATAAGCACTGGCTTTTTCACAGCGAATCCCGCCGGTGCAAAACATGGCGATTTTGCGATATTGTTGGGGATCGAGATTTTGCTGCACATAATCAGGAAATTCACCGAATGCCTCTAAATTAGGATTAATTGCTTTTTGGAATGTCCCTAGTTCGACTTCGTAATTATTGCGGGTATCTAGCACCAACACTTCAGGATCAGCTAACAAATCATTCCACTCCTGAGGGCTAACATACTGACCCACTGGTGTATTCGGTGCAATTTTCCCTGCCCCAATGGTGATAATTTCTTTTTTAAGTCGCACCTTTAACCGCTGAAAAGGCATTTGCTCACAATAGGCTCGTTTATCCATCAGTTCTTGCAAGCGGGGATCTTGGCGCAAATAGTCTAAACAAGCCTTAATCCCCATTTCTGACCCAGCAATTGTGCCATTAATGCCCTCAGTCGCCAATAAAATTGTTCCTTTAATGCCATGAGCTGCACAAATAGCCTTAATTTGAGGCTGTAGTTGTTGATAATCAGCTAAGTCGGCAAAATGATAAAAGGCTGCAACCACTATTTTTTGCCCTTGGTTTGGTGTGTGGGGTTGTAGTGATTCTTGTTGATAATTAGCGTTCTGGGGCAGGATAGACATAAAAGACACTGGCATAGCAACAAACTAGAGTAACAAATAAAATAACCAAGGCTAAAACCCCCATATTCTGGTGTGATGGGGCACAGATCCTAATCATCTAAACCCTCATTGTAGCCCTTCACGATAAAACCCTTAGGGAACAGGCATCTGTCCTGCTTATGGTGTAACTCATCTAAATGCCGTAAGCTGCTATCTAACGTAGTTTTGTATCGAGATTGTCAAGAAAAACAGGTTTTACAACAAAAATTCCGACAATAATGTTACAAAACGCAATACAAAGGTAATTTCTAACGGTATACTGACTAGAACGGATCTTTAGATTAAGCCTGAGATTAGATCGATTTAAGCAACACAGGCAAAATTTGTCTAATCAACATCTCCATCTATAGACCATAGCCTAATAGTCAGTGGTTATGGGTTAATGTCCGTTAGTGCTTTGCGCTGAGATTTTTTTAGCGTTAGGCATAGAATTTATAAAATCGTTTATCAGTTCGTTTATCAAAATATCGTTGCTTCGTGGTAAGGAGTGAAACAATGCAGCAGACGGGGAATGCCCTGACTGTTCCGATCAGTCTAATGGGTGCGCCAAAGGGTTTCAACCCAACATTAGCCCTATTAGTTAGCTCAATAATTATGGGTGGTTTGTCCACAACCGGCTATTGGGCTTGGCACTGGGCCCATTGGCTTGTGTTTATTTGCAATTTTGTTTCGCTCTATGTCTTAGGCACAGTAATTCATGATGCTTCCCACGGTGTGGCCCATCGTAACCGCATCATCAATGCTGCCATTGGACACGTTTCGGCCGTTTTACAAGGTTTTGTATTTCCAGTATTTACGCGGGTACATTTGCAACATCACGCCCACGTCAATGACCATGAAAATGATCCCGACCATTATGTATCTACGGGTGGGCCCCTGTGGCTAATTGCGGCGCGGTTTTTCTACCATGAAGTATTTTTCTTTCAGCGGCGGTTATGGCGTGGCTTTGAGCTATGGGAGTGGGGCATCAGCCGGATGATTGTGGTGCTAATGCTAATTGCTGGCTATGAGTTTGGTTTTTTGCACTATATCCTCAATTATTGGCTCTTCCCCGCAGCAATTATGGGACTTTTGCTGGGATTATTTTTTGACTATTTGCCCCACCGTCCCTTTGAAGACCGCTCGCGGTGGAAAAATGCGCGGGTATATCCTAGCTGGCTTTTGAATGTGTTACTGCTAGGGCAAAATTATCATTTGGTGCATCATCTGTGGCCTAGTGTGCCTTGGTATCAATACCGCACTGCTTATCACCAGATGAAGCATTTATTAGATGCCAATGGTTCGCCCCAAAGTCTAGGGATTTGGCAGTTTCCTGATTTTGGTCATTTTTTATATGACGTTTTCCTAGGGATTCGCTTTCATAAGGGTTCCCATGCCAAACCGCAAGAATCAAATAATGCTCAGCCCAACATCCCTAAAGTCAGCTTGACTGGCTCTATGGCCCAAGATGTTTCTAGATTAAACCAAAACATGGCCGTACCTGAAGAGCGCCAAACCCTGTAGCTAAAGGTAAACAAACCGAAATAATCAGCTATGCTACAATAGTTATAGCTGATTTTTGCTTTGTAGTTGATGCAAATTATCAGGCGACTAACCAAATTTGCTGACTAATATCATTGGGGTAAAAATTTGGCTAAGAGCGGATCAATGCTGCCTGTGCTGAGATAGTCACCCAACAGAGCGGCGGTAACTGGGGCTAAAAGAATCCCATTACGGTAATGTCCCGTAGCTAAGATCAGGTTTTGATACTGAGGATGGGGCCCTAATAAGGGCATTTCTGCTGGGGCGTGGGGCCGAAATCCCCACCAAGTTTCTACGAGTTCCATGGTAGCAATGGCGGGATAGGTGGCAATGGCATTGACTAATAATTGATGGACTCCGGCAGCGGTATTAGCCGGTAAAAAGCCCACATCTTCCACGGTAGCCCCTAAAATAATCAAACCATCTTGACGGGGCACGATATAAATATTGGGGGCAAAAATTACCCGCTTTAAACTGCGATCTGGATCAAATATGGCTGCCATTTGTCCTTTGATCGGCTTGATGGGTAAGGGCAGTAAATCTTTGCTCCATGCCCCAGTAGCTAAAATGTATTGGGTGGCGGTAATGGCTCCAGCGCTGGTTTCTAGATGGGTAATCTGGTGGCTGACATCATCACGAACTATGCGATATACCGCCGTGCCTTCACAAATATGCACCCCTAACATTCGCGCTGCCGTATCAAGCATTTTGGCTAAATCACGGTTGTTGACCTGACCATCTTCGGGCAGCCACAAAGCATCGGTGATGTGGGGCGCAAGGTGGGGCTGTTTACGCTCAATTATTTCACGATTGATGTAATGAGGATCTTGGCGCAGGTGAGGGTTTTCATTTAACATGGCAGCATCAAGGGGGGCAATAATGCCACAACACCAATAACCGCAGGACATTCCCGTTAATTTGACCAGTTTGCTGACCCAATTAGCATAGAGTTCGCGGCTGCGCAAACCTAAACTAAGTAAATCCCCTTCTAAGGCTTCGGCTTCGGGGGCTAACATTCCAGCGGCGGCCCAAGTTGCGCCCCGGCCGCATTGGTTCCGCTCTAAAATTGTGACCTTAGCCCCTCGATCCGCTAAATCTATGGCTAAAGCCAAACCAATTACACCACCGCCAATAATGCAAACATCCATAACTTTTTGATGAACTCGATCCAACCACGATGCAACTATGATTAACGCCTAAGCTGATTTTCGTCATGCCTGAGTGTTACTGTGCCTTGATCTAATTATCCTTGGTTATGGGTCGGACAGAAAAGTTAAGCCAAGTCGCAGCGATGACTGATTACGGCATAAAAAGGATCAGTGCCACCGCCAAACATCGCTAGCCAAGCCGGTGTATTCCGCTCTTGCATGATGACTTCTGGTTTGCTAAAGCCCTTGGGCACAGCAGCGAAATATTTTTGGACTAGTTGCACGCGCTGCATTTCCGAAGTATCACGCCATGCTTGAATTGCTTTCTGATAGAACATCCGGTTTGAGAAGCTCACAATCGTAATCCCACCAGTTTTCAGAATGCGATGAATTTCGGTAAATATTTCTTCAGGATATTGTAAATATTGCACTGATACGGTGATCAAGACGGCATCAAAACTGGCATCGGCAAAAGGTAAGCGGCGTTGGCGGTTGAGATTTTGCACCACATAATCATCTAAACGCGGATTACGGGCTAATTCCTCAGCATTGAGACCATGACCGCTCACATGGGCAAAAGTCATTTCTTCGGGCAAATGGGAAACCCAACTGCTCATCAGATCCAAAATGCGCGTATTAGGCTGCAATCGCTCACGATATAGCTCAGTGAGTTGACGAATAAAACCATCATCAACATGGTTAACTAGACGAGGATAAGCATAAAATAAGCTATCTTCCGATTCGTCAATTTTAGTTCTTTGTTCTGAAGCCAATACCATAGATTCTCTTACCCATCATAGATTTGGCTATTCTCTGATCACAATGGGAGTTCCCACATCTGTCCAACGAAACAACCGCGCCGCTTGATCTGGGTCAAGATTAATGCAACCACGGCTCACCGGCACACCAAATTTGCGATGCCAATAGGCTCCATGAATCGCATAGTTCCCATCGTAATACATCACAAAGGGCACATCAGGAATATTGTAACCTTCGCCACTCATGGGCGCAGTATTGTGTTTACTCTGAATCGTAAATAGTCCTGTGGGCGTTGGGGAATTACTTTTACCAGCGGAGACGTTGCTGCGAAATGCCAGACGATCTCCTTCCCAAGCATAAAGTCGCTGACTGCGAATGCGGACTTCAATCCATCGTCGCTTACTCCGTTTCATTTGCGTAATAACAGATTGGAAATTATGATTGGCGTTATTGTTAATGGAATTAGAATTATTGCGATTGGGCTTAGGAGTAGAACGATTTTGCAGCTTAGTTAGACTAGAATTACTCTGCGCCAAAGTTGCGGGTGGATTCAAATCAGTTATTAATAGAATGCCGGAAATCATGGCTATGGTAAACCATGATAATTTAGATGCTAATTGATAGCGAGATTTATCTTTGCCGTAACACTTATAGCGCTGATGGTGGGAGGCTTCTAAATAAGTTGTTGAGAAGGATTTTGAGAAACCCTTATGAACTAAGCGAATAATATTCTGGAAAAACATAGACTAAACTCAACTTAGCAGCAAATAGTTGCAATGGTAATGCGTATCTTAAGTCACACCACCAGATGATCAACTTGCTATCATTTCGCCTGATGTTTTTTAGAAACTTTTTTGTGACTTAGGGTCAAACTCTGCGGTAAACTTGGTAACTGTATTAAAAACGTTATGAAAAAACGTTACTAAAAACGTCATTAAGCTTACCTTAGATTCAGGAAATTTTATGTTACAAGTTGGTCAAAGAGTGCGCGTGCGTCAAAACATCGGTGGCGGTGTGGGTAATGTGGGCGAAGTGGGTGTGATCAAGTCCTTTAAAATTGCCGACGGAGCCGGTCCTGCCTACGTGGTCGAATTTACTGGTTCTAAAGCTTGGTTTTTTGCCGAAGAATTGGAAGCAGCTTAAGTTTTACATACCATCTAAATAAAGGCTGTATTAATAAAGCAATAGCCCCTCTGAAGTTACATCAGAAGGGCTGTTTTAGTATCAAATAATCGATTATCTCATACCTTATTTGGCTACTTTAATTTGGCTTTAATGGAACCGGGCAGAGTCGAACTGCCGTCCGTCCTAGCGCCTAACTTTCCAGTCATTCACAGGTTTAGCCACGCTGACCCTTGTGGCGGGATAGATGAATTATTCCTCATCCAAAGAGTCCCTGATCAAATCTTAGGTAAGTTACCGATCTGGGAAGGTGACTTACAGCATCCGTTGAGGTTATCTGTGACACTTAACGGAGTCACATCACAGATCTCGAGATCAGTTAATTAGATCCTTAGGCAGCGATAGGGGCTGCTTTACGAGCAAAGGGTACGATGTTGTTCGCATTTACTTTTTTTGTGTCTTGATTTACGAGAGGGGACACACTCTCGACCTGCATCATGGAGGAGCTTCTACTAAAACGTCGAAACCCTTGCGGTCCCATGAGTTGTACATAAATGTACTCTAATCCAAATTATTATAGAGCATTTTTTCTGATCTGGCTATGTATTAGGATAGATCTTGGGATTATGATTAATAGCTGATAATTGGTAACTTGCGTTGGTAAGTTCTTCCCACGCCATTGGCTAAAATTTATAGTTAATTAAATTAAGAATGGCACGACTTGAAGGCAATAAATAGCACCACCCCGTCAGGCATAGCCTGCCACCCCTCCCTTGGAGGGGTACGCCGCAGGTGGGGGGTGGTCAAGTGCTTTTAATATACCAAAATAATTTTAAATGACTATAGTATCATCGGCAATTTCTATGCTGTTGTCGGTACAAGGAATCACCTACCAACTTAAGACCATAGGCATAAACATCTACTTTTTTATCAATCTTAAATTATTCGGCGTGATAAACTCAGCTTTGGCGATCGCTTGATGGGCTGTAATGCTGATTAATCTAGAGTTTGCTGCAATTACATCTCTAGTAAGATCGTGTGTGGTGCGATGGGCTAAAACTAATCGGCATGATCAGACTAGCAATGATTCTGCTATATTCTTGTGCATCGGTCTGAGTAGCCGCGCCTCGCTGGTTGCGCTGAACTAATGCTGAATTAATTATCACGTCAAACTGTGGTCTCTTATTTCTTTTTAAGCCTATGCGCCTAGTCCAGCCTCCTAGCCTCCAACAAATTTTTGCGCGGTGTGATGTGCGTTTTTGGCTGGCGACGATATTTTGTAGTTTTTTTATGGTTAGTTGTGGCGAGAGTCGCATTTCTCAGTGCAATAAGTTGGTGCAAACTGTGAATAAGATGCCAACAGTCGAGAAAGAAATTATCAAAGATGCGGCTATTTTAGAACGTACTGCCAATCAATTAGATACGGTGCGCAGTGAGTTACAAAGTCTCAAGCTCAAAGATGGCCGTCTCGTCACCGCGCAATCGAATTTAGCCAGCCTTTACCGCGAACTCAGTCAAGAGCTAACTAATTTGGGTAAGGCAGTCAGTGCTAAAGATCCTGTGGCCCATGATAAGGCGCTTAATGCTTTAAAAAAAGTTTTTCCTAAAGCAATTCCCATTGAGTCCGAGATTACCCAATATTGCAATGGTTAAGATTAAGCTTTGATGTTATTTGCACCGCCATCAGTTACACCGCCATCAGTGATTTTTTTTGATGCTGTCGGTACAATTTTTACCGTTAGGGATAGTGTTGGTGCGGCCTATGCCCAAGTTACCGCTGAATTTGGCGTGACGATCAATCCTGAGCGGGTCAATCAAGCTTTTTATGATTGTTTTAGGCAAGCCGAGCGCATGGCATTTCCTAATGTGGCAGCAGAGGCAATTCCCGCTTGTGAGTATGCATGGTGGCAGCGCCTCGCCATCGCTACTTTTCAGGCTAGTGGTGATTTTGACAAATTTACTAATTTTGAGGCATTCTTTGCGCGGTTATATGCATATTTTCAAACCGCTGCACCTTGGGTGGTTTATCCAGACACGATTCCGGCTTTGCAATATTGGCAATCTCAAGGGACTAAGTTAGCGGTTTTATCTAATTTTGATCATCGCTTGTATCCAGTGCTAGAAGCCCTAGATTTAGCCCCCTATTTTGATGCCGTATTTATTTCGACTAAGCTAGGGGCGGCGAAACCGGATCAAGGGATTTTTGCCCAGGGCTTAAGTCATTATCATCTCAGGGAAAAGCCCCATCAGGCATGGCACATTGGGGACAGTTTGCGCGAAGACTATCATGGAGCCAGAGCCATTGGTATCAGCGCTATCTGGTTAAATCGTTCCTTAAATCACAGCGCTACAGTTGATCCAGCGATCACAATGATTCAGAGTTTAGATCAATTACGCTTAGCCTAAAAAACCATGAGCATAATTGCTAGAGAAATGCCAAAAGTGATCAAGCACTCCCCAGCAAAGTTGGTTTACCATAGCACACAGATTACCGACAATCATGCAAGCCTCTGACTATAATCAGTTGAAGCAATTTCCCCTGATCTAGGCTTTACAGTGAAATCACCGTTTAAAGTCCTAGATTATGACGTTTTTGGTGGGTCATGGCGGTATTGTGGTTAATTTTTCCATGTTGAGGAGTGAATTTTTATGTCTGAACAAAAAAACTCTGGTTTGCCTATCGCGGCGATTGCGGGTGCAATTGTGGTTGCTGGTGGTGCGGCAGGTGCTTATTTTTACTTCAGTAAGTCTGGTGGTATCCCGGGTTTAGGTAACAAATCAGCGGCAGTGGTTGGCTCAGCAAGCCTGATTCCCAAACAAGCCTTGATGGCAATTTCGGTCAACACCGACGGTGAAGCTTATAAACAACTGCAAACCCTGCTGTCGGCTGAAAGTAAGGCGATTGTCGAAGATGGTATTACCCAAATCAAGCAAAGTCTGGCCACTTCTGATCTCGATTTTGATAAAGAAGTACAGCCTTGGTTGGGTAAGAGCATGACCATTGCCATCTTACCAGGGGCTAAAAAAGGGGCGAGTTTGCCCTTTGCTCCAGCGTCTGGCTCTTTGCGCTATGTGCCCATGAGCAGCAATGGTTTAATTGCCCAAGCTGAACCAGCTACTAAACCAGCAGAAACACCTAAAACTGAAGAAAAAGCCGAAAATAAGTCCGCTGCGCCGAAAGCTACCGAACCTAAACCCACTGAAACCAAGCCCAAGGACAACGCTCCTCCGGCGGCCCTGCCCCCTGAAGGCATGGACTCTAACCCCAGTAGCCCCAAAGCTCGAACTGTCCCTAATTTGGTGGTAGTAATTGAAGTCAAGGATAAAGAATCAGCCAATAAATTTATCGAGAAAGCCAAGAGCAAGGCTAAAGGCACGCCCAAGGTGTCTAAGTACAAAGACATTGAAATTACCCAATATGGTAGCGGCTCCTCTGAAACCGCTTCGGCATTGGTAGGCAATTATTGGGTGCTGGCTCCCCAAGAAAAATCGGTGCAAGATGCCATCGATACCTTCCAAAGCGGCGCATCTATAGCCGCAGAATTGGCCGCTGATGATCTGCAAATGAAAAATTCCTTGGTCCAAGTTTATATCCCTAATGCAGCGGAAACCTTGCCCCAGTTGTCCGAGTTAAACCCCAATACGCCCCCCCTAGCTCCTGAGGCTAAGCAAAAGCTGCAACAGATCAAGTCGGTGAACTTTGGCGTGGGTGTGGATGATGCCGGTGTCAGGTTCAAGCTTTTGGTGCGCGGCACTAGTGAAGAACTGAAAAACGCCGGCAAGAATGAGAATAAAATCATTGCCCAACTGCCTGCCCAAACCTTTGCCCTGATCACTGGCACAAATTTGAAGGCTTTCTGGACTCAGTTTGCAGCGGCTCCCGAAGTCAGTCAAAATGTGGATGAGGTACGAAGTCAGTTGAAGAGTTCGCCCTTAGCCATTGATCTCGATAAAGATGTTTTTGGCTGGATGGATGGGGAATTTGCCATTGGCGCAATTGCCGCTAAACCCGAAGGTATTTTGACCCAGACCCAAGGTATTGCCCCAGTGTTGATGATTCAAACTTCGAGCCGTCCCCAAGCCGAAGCGCTGTTCCAAAAACTCGATGCTTTCGTGGGCAAAAATGGTGGCAAGGTAGACAAGAAGGATAACGGCGGTGTGTCTGTGGTGGAATGGAATGCCCCTGGTACTCCGGGCGCTTTGCTGTCCTACGGCTGGCATCAGAAGGATACGATGTTTATCACTTTGCCTCCGGCGGCGGCTTTATTTGTGCCCAAGCCCGCTAGTGGTTTAGATGCCGATCCTAAATTCAAAGCAGCTACGGTTTCTTTGCCTAGCAACGCCTTGGGTTATTTCTATGTGGATATGGAGAAAGCCATTTCTATAGTTCAAGCGACTACGCCCCCAGACAAGAAAGTGCCGCCCCAAGTGTTGACCCTGCTCAAGAATGTCCAAGGCATTGGCGTAACTGCTTCCTACCCTGGACAAGGGGTGGCCACGGTGGAAATGTTACTAGCCCTCAAGCCAGCGGCTAAATAGTTGACTAAATGGCAGGAGCAATTTCTGTAAACTTCGCAAATATTGCTCTTGCCGCGATCTGCTAACCCTTGCCCCTGAAATTTTGCTTGGAATCCGTCTTTGTTGAGCATTGATCCGGCTGAAGGTATAGGGCTACAGCACACATCAGGAGCAAGGGTTTGTTAGACTTTTACTACTGGTTAAATTTTTGTTGAACTGGCGATATAAACCTTAGATAACTCATGTTACGCAGAAGGTTATAAGACCCTCACCCCTAGCCCCTCTCCCTT